>CAYGRH010000068.1:0-12112 GCA_964352165.1 uncultured Hyphomicrobiaceae bacterium
GAGTGGCTTACGACGTTAAGGTGCGTGCCCTTCTCCCAGTAGATCAGCGACTGAGGCTCGGCACTCATCACTGATTCGGCCGTCTGCAGCTTCTGCTTGAGAACAGCGTTTTCCGTCAGCGCGGCGAGCCGTTCGACCCGTGCCTGCGCCAAGGTTCGCCAGATCATTCCACCGGCAAGCATCGCACCGCCCGCAATCAGCGCGACAAACAGGAGTTGCGAGATTGTCAGCCCTGCGACGTCTTTCGAACTGGCCTGGATGATGCCGGCAGTCAGCACCAGCGTGCAGGCCACGCTGGCCGCCATAAGCATCAGGAGTTCGCGACGCGTCGATCTGGTTTTGACGGCAGGGGTTGAGGATTTCATCGCGTCCGGAAAGGTAAGCGTTTGAGGCTGGCTTTTCGGGCAACGCAAAACGAAGGGGCGCGAAAAAACTTGCACGCCGGGCATCAGCCCAGCGAATCGCATCGAATTATGGGCGTTGCAACGGCGTCTGGCCAGAGCGGGAAGGAAACAGATGCGTTGCGAAAAGGCCAATTTCGATGCAGCACGCTCTGCAACCCCCGACTGTGCCGTGACTATGCCCGGAACGCGGCCTGACAGCGCCCTCACGATCCAGGGTTAGCCTGTGCAACTTTACTCCAAGCAGAAAGGGGAGCGCCGGTCGAAACCGGCACTCCCCTTGAGATCGTTCGAGCCTAGCAGACGTTCCGGCCCAAAGAGTTGCCTGAAACCTGCCCGAAAGCTTGAAAGCCAGCCAGCAAGAGCCTCGCCGACAGACCGCCTCCTGGCACCAGCCGGCTTCCGCGTGCTCAGTAACGGTAGTGGTCGGGCTTGTAAGGACCGGTCTGCGGCACATCGATATAGTCGGCTTGATCCTTGGACAGCTCTGTCAGCCGTACGCCAATTTTCGCGAGGTGCAGACGCGCGACCTTCTCATCGAGGTGCTTTGGAAGCGTATACACCTGGTTGGCATAATCACCCGTGTCGCGCTTCGTCCACAGCTCGATCTGAGCCAGCGTCTGGTTGGTGAAGGATGCCGACATCACGAATGATGGGTGCCCCATGGCGTTGCCGAGGTTCACAAGGCGGCCTTCCGACAGCAGGATGATGCGCTTGCCGTCGGGGAATTCGACCTCGTCGACCTGCGGCTTGATGTTGTCCCACTTCATGTTCTTCAGCGCGCCGACCTGGATCTCGTTGTCGAAGTGGCCGATGTTGCACACGATCGCGCGATCCTTCATGCCGCGCATGTGTTCGATCGTGATGATGTCCTTGTTGCCGGTTGCCGTGCAGAAGATGTCGGCCTGCGGCACCGCGTCTTCCATCGTCACGACTTCATAGCCTTCCATCGCGGCCTGCAACGCGCAGATCGGATCGACTTCCGAAACCATCACCCGGCAGCCCGCATTGCGCAGCGATGCGGCCGAACCTTTGCCCACGTCACCAAAGCCGGCGACCATGGCCACCTTGCCCGACATCATAACGTCGGTGCCGCGGCGGATACCGTCCACGAGGCTTTCGCGGCAGCCATAAAGGTTGTCGAACTTCGACTTCGTCACCGAGTCGTTGACGTTGATTGCTGGGAACAGCAGCTTGCCGTCACGGGCAAACTGATAGAGACGGTTGACGCCCGTCGTCGTCTCTTCGGAAACGCCGCGAATGTTTTTGGCAAGCTCTGCAAACCAGCCGGGCTTTTCGCCAAGCGTCCGTCTGATCAGAGCAAACAGGATTTCTTCTTCTTCCGAGCCCGGCTTGTCGAGGAATGCTGTATCGCCCTTTTCGGCCCGCAGACCCAGGTGGACCAGCATGGTGGCATCGCCGCCGTCATCAAGAATGAGGTTTGGTGTGCCGCCGTCGCTCCATTCCAGGATCTTGCGCGTGTATTCCCAGTAGTCCGTGAGGCTCTCGCCCTTGACAGCGAACACCGGAATGCCGGCCTTTGCGATGGCCGCGGCGGCATGGTCCTGCGTCGAATAGATGTTGCACGAAGCCCAACGGATATCGGCTCCAAGCTCTGCAAGCGTCTCGATGAGCACGGCGGTCTGGATGGTCATGTGCAGCGAGCCTGCAATCCGCGCACCTTTCAGTGGCTTGCTGTCGCCGAACTCTTCGCGCGTGGCCATCAGGCCCGGCATTTCGGTTTCAGCGGTGCGAATCTCTTTGCGGCCAAAATCGGCAAGCGAGATATCCGCGATCACGTAATCAGGCGCAGTTGTCATATTCATTCCTTGTGGCGTGGGGTAAGGGCTCGCGCGAACGTGGCTCGCAGCGCGTCGAAGATGCGGCCGCCGGTTCATCCACGACAAGCAATTGGGGCCGCAACGATGTCCGGGGTCATCAATCTGCCCTTGATATATCCGCCGAGCCGCAAACACGCAACAACATATAAACAAGTCTTTATGTCTCACCCATCTCCCGCAGATTGGGCGATTTCAGAAGAAGGCGATCTGGGTCGATAAAATTATATATAAATGCAGTATATCTAAGTAATAAAATATACACAATGTGTGAATGCAAGGTGAAACATTTACGCGCGATTAATAAACAGGCCGGTATTCTGATAAAACAAAGAAAGTAGTCCGGGAGTTTTGTCGTGCGTTTATCAACAACTATGACTTGGATGCGTACGAAAGCGCCTCCGTCACCAGTAAAGACTTCGATTTGCGAATCTTGTGCCACCAAGCGCAGTATTCGTGCATTTTCTTCGGACCGTTCCGGAGACGTTGGCATCATGTTCGGCCTGTCCGCTCTCGTCATGTTCATGGCGATTGGAGCTGCCGTTGACATGGGCCGCTGGCTTCATGCGCGTTCGGAAACCAAAAGCGCCGTGGACTCGGCGGTCCTGGCCGGTGCGCGCATTCTACAGATCGACAGCCGCGATCCTGAAAAGGCAATGGAAGCGGCCCAGAAATTCTATGAAGAAAACACCAAACATCGCGCTGCCCTGCTCGATGACACCATCAGCTTCAAGGTCGGCGATGCCGGTACTACAGTGACCGCTGAAGGTGCAGCCCACATCGAAACGACGTTCTTGAAGCTCGCCAGCATTAACTCGCTCCCCCTGCTGAAGCTCTCGGGTTCGGAGTTTTCAGAAGCCATTCTCGCTGTCGGCGGCATCGCCGAGCAGAGCTTGGAAGTGTCCCTGATGCTTGACGTAACAGGTTCCATGGACGGCCAGAAAATGGACGACATGAAAGCTGCCGCCAAGGATCTCATCGATATCCTGGTTTGGGAAGACCAAGGCTCGCACACCTCACGTGTTGCGCTGGTTCCTTTTTCCGCCGGCGTAAACACCGGTAGCGCTCTTGCGTCGACGATCACTTCGGGGCCTTCGAACAGAAGCTTTTCCCGGATGAACGGTAAGACCGGCAACTTCAAGCGGGCCAACAACTGCGCATCCGAGCGTATCGGAGCCCAGGCCTACACGGATGCCGCTCCAACCGGCTCCAACAAGGTCGGCCTCGTCTACACAAGCAACGGAAGTTGCCAGCCCAACGTCGCCATGGTGCCCCTGTCTGCCGATAAGGCGATGCTGAAGTCGACTATCGACAGCTTCACCGCCGCCGGATCGACAGCAGGTCAGATCGGCACCGCTTGGGCCTGGTACATGCTTTCGCCAAACTGGGCCAACGCATTGCCAGCAGGAAGCAAGCCCGCAAGCTACGCCAAGCTGAGCGAACTCAACTCCGACGGAAAGCCTGTTTTGCAGAAGATCGCGGTTCTGATGACAGACGGTGAGTACAACATCCAGTACTGCTCAACCGGTATCCGCGACCGCAATTCCAACGGTGGATCAAGTTCGCGCGGAACCTGTACGTCGCCAAACGGATCGTCTGCCGCTCAGGCTCGTGCATTATGTGCGAACATGCAGCAGGCCGGCATCACGATCTACTCTATCGGGTTCCAGCTGGAAGCAGGCGGCGAGGCGGAAACGACAATGTCGCAATGCGCCACGTCAACCGACCACCTGTACGCGGCGGCAAACGGTCAGGAGTTGCGTCAGTCTTTCCGCGACATCGCACTCAAGATCTCGGAATTGTACTTATCCAAGTAGGTCCCTGGATCGAACAAAACTTCCCGAAGTCACGACCTGGGCGCCGCTTCCGCGGCGCCCTTTTTCTTGAGTGAAATACTCTGAATGGGTGTCGGGCAGCCGTCAGCCTTCGCCGTCGGTATCCTCGTCAAAACCATTGTCAACAAGCGCCACGAGTGCCTCGATTGCCTCCGGGCCTTCCGGGCCCGAAGCGCTCAGATGCAGCTTCACGCCGGGACCGGCCGCCAGCATCATCAGGCCCATGATGGATGTCCCACCAACGGTTTGATCGTCGCGCGTAACATGCACCTCTGCATCGAAGTTTGCCGCACACTTGACGAACTTCGCTGACGCGCGCGCGTGCAGCCCTTTCCGGTTCCTGATTGTCACAAGGGCCTCAGGGCGCGCGCTGTCGGGTATTTCACTCATGAGGCAATCGGGATCTGGTGGAATGGCCTGGACGGCGGGAGGAATGGCATCGCCATCGGACTTAGGCGGACGTTGGCGGGTTTGACGTTATGGTAGGCCGGGAATGGCGAGTATCAACCGCCACCTGATAATTCCTGACTGGCGACCTTGATATATTTCTGACCTGCATCGCGCGCCTTCATCACCGCGTCCTTAAGCTCCGCATCTTTGCGGATGGTGGCGAGCTTCACAAGCGTCGGCAGATTGATGCCCGCGATGACTTCAACATTGACGTCATCCATGACCGAGATCGCAAGATTTGAGGGCGTACCGCCGAACATGTCGGTGAGCACGATGACCCCGCATCCCGTTTCGGTTTTTCCCACTGCCGCGATAATGTCATTGCGGCGCGCTTGCATGTCGTCATCCGGCCCGATCGAGATTGTCTCAAGGTGGGCCTGCGGGCCCACGATATGTTCTAAAGCGGAGCGAAACTCGTCCGCGAGCCGTCCATGCGTGACGATAACAAGGCCGATCATTGCAAGCTCCACCGCATGCCATCTTTGAGGTAACCGATGCCGTGGTTGGCGGACAAATCCCCGACCGCGCACCTTTTTTGGCAACTAATTTGTGTTGTCACGTCCCTGTTCTGAGAACCGATCGCCATCTGGCTCCTTTTAGTCCCTGATGCCCAAGTCCGTCGCTTGATCTGCAAACACGGTGGATAAGCAAAGACCTCGAACCTGCACCCAGGGCCAAAAGGCTTGGTCAGCATTCAGCAGTCTCAAAGAATGCGGCGATAGCGCCTGATCCCACAAATCACATACGTGAAAAGTGGCCTCGTGAACCGAAATGCACAAGCGTAAACGCAAAAATTTCGTCTTAAGCCTCGAACAAGCTGTCCAGCCAGGGCCGCCTAATGCTGTTGACCGGAGGGAACTGGTCCTTGCAGCTCACGCACGTGGAGCAATCAAACGGGGTCCCACGCCGAAGCATTCGCACTCAACACCAACAGTATCTTTTCGGTGGCCGCAGCTTCGAAAGCGCAAATCTGAAACACCGGGATTGCAACGCCGCGGATTGTCTCGACCGGGCGTGGTGAAGGTAGGCGCTCGATCTGATCTTTCGCGACCAGATCGGCAATCGCTATAACGCATGCTTCTTCCAGATAGGGCACGTTCAAGATGCCCATTCCGCGGACTTCCAGTTTTCCACGAAGGGTCGGGGCCGGGCCGACGATCAAGGCTGTGCCCGCTTTGCCTGTCAAACCCAAGTCCGCCGCAGAGCGCGCGGCAACATGAACGTAGTCGTCGCCGACCAGCCTCACGCGCTCGCTTGATACGTCAGCGTCGATCTGATTGGTCCCGCGCATCAGGCACCGCAGCGCCAGATCGCTCTTACCCGATCCGGACGGGCCGCGAATGAGAATAGCCCGGCCTTCAAAAGCGATAGCTGTTGCGTGCAGCACGATCGCGTTCTGCCCGTCCGGCGCCTCTTGAGACGAGTTATTATCAGCGTCGCGTGACACCCTGGCCATCTCCCCGCGGACCAGAAACGAGCGGCGCGGCAGCAGGCAGTTCGACGATAAAGCGCGCGCCGGCGGTTGTCGCTCCACCGCCATCGATGACGCTGTCACTGCCGCGATTGCTATCCCGGACATCGTCGCCGTTCAGAGGCTTACGGTTCTCAGCCCAGATGCGTCCGCCGTGCGCGACAACGATCTCTCGTGAAATGCTTAAGCCCAGCCCTGAGTTGTTGCCACGGCTCGCCAGCGCGGTCGGGCGATACGTGTAGAACCTCTCAAACACCGTGGCGAGCTTCTCGGGATCTATGCCCGGTCCCTCGTCATCAACAAAGATGATGACCTTGCCGCCAATCCGTTTGGCGCTGACAAGGACGTTTGTTCCTTCATCCGAAAATGAAACGGCATTGTCGATCAGGTTGGTCAACACCTGCGCCAGCCGTCCGTCATTGCCTTTGACGATGTAGCTGCTCGGCGGCGTGCGCGCGGAAATCTCGAGTTCGAGCTTGCAGCCACGATCCGCAGCCTTTCCTTCGAAGATCGAAATAACGCTACGCAGGACTTCGTCCATCGGCACCGGGTCCTGTACCTGACGGGCGAGTTCTGCATCAAGCCGCGAGGCGCTCGACACGTCGTTGATAAGCTGATTGAGCCTTTTCAATTCCACTTGGATCTGCTGCACCAACTGGTCGCGCTGCTCATCGTTCTTGGCATAGGCCAGCGATTGCGCGGTCGAACTGGCGGCGGTGAGCGGGTTCTTCAGCTCATGGGCCACATCGGCAGCGAATTTCTCGCTAGCTTCGATCCGCCGGAACAGCGCTTCCGTCATATGCCGGAAAGCCTTTGCCATCTTGCCGACCTCGTCGTGCCGGTCGGCATATTCGGGCAACGAGTTGTGCGCGTTGATATCCCGGCTTACGTCACCCGCGGCAGCCGAAAGGCGCTTCATGGGCCCGGCCACCGTGCGCGCCAGCAGCCAAGACGTAATCAGGCTGGCGAGAATGGCAAACCCGACCAGCGGCAGGATTGACCATCGCACATCAGCTAGAATTTCATCGACTTCACCGGGACGGGTGGACAGCAACAGCGCGCCCATCGTCGTCTTCATGCGTCGGATCGGAATAGCCTGCGAAACGATCTGCTCGCCGCGTTCGTTCAAAAGCAGCATCGCTTCCGGCTTTCCGTCGAGCGCTTGGCGCACTTCCGGATAGTACTTGCCGTTGGCGTTACCGATTTCCTTGTAGACCTGCACTTCGCGGTCGATCAGCCAGTGCTGCAGGCGGGTCCAGAAGTTCTTCGTGCGCGGCCGCGCATCGTATTCCTTTTCCGAGCTGAACACGCCGCTGTCGCCGATCCGTAAGACATCGGCGGAATCAACCACAAGCGTCCCATCGCGCGCATAGATGCGGGCGCGCGTGTTCGTCGGCTCGATCAAGCGCCGAAGAATGGGGGCGACACGTTCGGGCCGGATCGAAAGTTCCAGCGCGGCAAAACCATCGTCTCGCAAAGGCACTCGCGGCTCGGCGTCTTCGGTGACGACGGTCGGGTTGAGAATGCTGCGCCGTGACTGCACCTTCACATCGCCGGCGATAGCAGCGGCAATGATCTGACCCTGCACCTTCAGCGCATCGCGCTTGGCGTTGATCACCCAGCCACTGTTCATGCTCCATGCAAGAATTCCCACAGCCAGGATCACAAAGCCGATCATGTTCGACACGAGAATGCGCCGGACAAGGCTCTTTGAGATGTAAGTTACGATTGGGTGCCGATGGAAACCATCAGCAATCGCCGTCCACCACTGGTTCAGCGTCCCGAACCTGTCGACAGCACGCTGCAATGGCCCGGGAAGCGGAATGTTGGGAACCGGAATGCGAGACAGAGCCGTCGTCACGGATTGCGAACCGCGCCCCCCCATCTGCCAAGCGGACTGCACGGCCCGTTGCCCGGCCGCTCCGAGCCGGCCCAGCGCATCAAGCGTCCGCGCGCGCCAGCCGGCCCGCGGGCTGCGGCTTTCTGCATCGAACGGGTCGCTTCCAAGGGCCATTCCAACTCCACTCTAGCGACTGACAACACCACACCAACCTGATCGCCACCGCCTAAGCAATGGCGACAGTGTTAACGTGGCGCACTGTCACAGTGCTCATGCCCGGGCGGAAGCAATCCTTCCGCGCCGGATATGCTGCTAGGCGGTCGGCATACGCGCCGGTTGCTGGTCGGACAACCGTTCAGGGGTCAGGCTTCCTTGAACCTGTATCCGACGCCATATAGCGTTTCGATCACGTCGAAGTCGTCGTCGACCTGTTTGAACTTCTTGCGAAGCCGCTTGATGTGGCTGTCGATCGTCCGGTCATCAACGTAAACCTGATCGTCGTATGCCGCATCCATCAGCGCATCGCGCGTCTTCACGACGCCGGGACGAGCCGCAAGCGCCTGCAGGATCAGGAACTCCGTGACTGTCAGCGTAACGCCCTTGCTGTCCCAATGGCAGGTATGCCGTTCGGGATCGAGCTTGAGCTTGCCGCGTTCAAGAACCTGAGTGGTCTCTTCGGCAGCCACCGTTCCGTCCTTGTGGCCGGCGCGCCGCAGGATAGCCTTGACGCGCTCCACCACGAGACGTTGCGAGAACGGCTTCGCTATATAGTCGTCCGCCCCCATCTTCAGGCCAAACAACTCGTCAATCTCCTCGTCCTTCGACGTCAGGAAGATGACCGGCATATCCGACTGCTGCTTGATGCGGCGCAGAAGCTCCATGCCATCCATACGCGGCATCTTGATATCGAAGATACCCAGATCCGCCGGATCCTCGGTCAGGGCTTCAAGTGCGGCGGCTCCGTCCGAATATGTCCGGACCTTGTAGCCTTCCGCCTCCAGAGCCATGCTCAAGGATGTCAGGATGTTGCGCTCGTCGTCGACCAGAGCGATTGTGCTCTTTTCCTTCATTGAATTCTCGCCTCTGCAAGAGCGCCCGCCGACCAGG
The DNA here is from genome assembly GCA_964352165.1 of uncultured Hyphomicrobiaceae bacterium. Classification (GTDB taxonomy): domain Bacteria; phylum Pseudomonadota; class Alphaproteobacteria; order Rhizobiales; family Hyphomicrobiaceae; genus CAYGRH01. The sequence goes on from CAYGRH010000068.1 coordinate 8,943, forward strand.
GCGGGCTCTATGGCCCCAAGGTGGGTGAAATGTGGCAAGATCACCATGTAAGCATGGAACTGAACGGTATCTGAATAGGCGACACCCATCTGCGAGGCAAGCGGGCCGGGAAAACCGCCCACCTAAAAGCGGGATTTGTACTATTCGATCGCATCGCAGGTTGGATCGCAGGCATGAACGATAACGGGCGCAACGGCAATGACGGGCGCAATGACGGCTCACCTGCTCCGGTGAACCCGGCGGAAGCCGAGCGCCAGCCGCCATCGCGGGATGCCTCACCCTCGCAAATCTCGCGCGAACTGATGCGAAAAGGCGTAAAGGCAGCTCTCGCCACTGTCGAGGCGGGCAGCGGGCACCCGTATGTCTCACTGGTGACCGTCGCCACTACGATGGACGGCACGCCGCTCCTATTGATCTCAAATCTCGCGCTTCACACCAAGAATGCGCAAAGTGACCCCCGCGCCTCGATTTTGTTCGACGGCACGTCACTCGAAGGCGATCCGCTGGCTGGCGGCAGGCTAAGCGTCATGGGCGAACTACAAAAAATTGTGGATCAATCCGAGGTGCAGGCCGCAGCCAGAAGATTCCTCGCTCGCCACCCGTCAGCCGAAATGTATGCAGGGTTTGCCGACTTTGCTTTCTACCGCTTGAACGTCGAACGTGCGCATTTTATCGGAGGTTTTGGCCGCATCGTTGATTTGAAGGCGGATGATCTCTTGCTCGATTTATCCCAGGCCAATCAGTTGCGGGATGGGGAGCAAGACATCATTGAGCACATGAACGCAGATCACGCCGATGCTCTTGAGCTTTATGCCACCGAACTATTGAGGCTTCCGCCCGGTGCCGGTCGATGGCGGATGACGGGCATGGATCCGGAAGGTCTCGACATGATCCAGGATGGTTTTGCGGCCCGATTAGCATTCCCCGAACGAGTATACACCGCGCAAGGTGCCAGAGCCGTCTTCAAGCATCTTGCATACAAGGCGCGTGGTAACGAATGAAATGAATCAAAATACAGAAAACAAAACGAGGCCGTAATACTATCGTCGCATGGGGCTGTACGAGCTGCGCGTTAATAAAACTGCCATTTTCGACCTTTGAATAACTTGTGACGGCATCGCGACTTATTTAGTCACAAACGGGCAGTAGCGTGGTCGGTTCAAGGTGCCCACGTACAGCATAGCGATGCAGAACGGCACTGTCGGAATGGTAGTATCCGGGGCCTTTGGCGTTGGGTGAAGGTTGCCCGTTTTCAGCTTTTGGGCGGCCTAGCCTTTTCGAACTTCGCTTTCTGAGGCGGTTTTTGGAACCGCTTCCTGTTTGCGACGGCCTGGTTCTTCATGACGGTCCTAAAAATTCGGCGTCGAGACCAAGTTACGAAGTCGAACACAACAAACAGCGAAAGCTCGCCATGACAATCCTCACCTTCCCCCTCTCTGCAGCCAAGGCTGTCTATCCGAACACGTCTTGCGCGGAACTGGTGGAGATTGCCCTTCGCCGTTTTGAAGGCCGGCTGGCCTCGACGGGTGCGTTTTGCGCTGAAACCGGACAGCACACCGGCCGCTCGCCGAAAGACAAGTACGTGGTTCGCGACGAGGAAACCGAAAACAACATCTGGTGGGAAAATTCCGCCGTCATGACGCCGGAGCAATTCGACGTCCTTTACAACGACTTTGTCGCGTTCGCCAAAACGAAGGAACTTTTCGTCCAGGACCTCTTTGCAGGCGCCGATCTAGAGCACCGCCTGCCGACGCGCATTGTGACCGAGTACGCTTGGCATGCGCTGTTCATCAATCACATGCTGCGCCGTCCCGAAGCTTCCGAGCTTGAAGGTTTCGCGCCTGAATTCACGGTGGTCAATCTGCCGAGCTTCCGCGCCGCTCCCGAATACCATGGCACGCGGTCGGAAACCGTCATCGCCTGCGACTTCACCCGGCGCATCGTTCTGATCGGCGGCACATCGTATGCGGGCGAAACGAAAAAGAGCGTATTCGCCTTCCTCAACTATCTGCTGCCCGGTAAAGGCGTCATGCCGATGCATTGTTCAGCAAACGTCGGCGATGGCGACGACTCCGCCGTCTTCTTCGGCCTGTCGGGAACCGGCAAGACGACGCTGTCGGCTGACCCGAAACGCACGCTCTTGGGCGATGACGAACACGGCTGGTCGCCTGATGGCATCTTCAACTTCGAAGGCGGCTGCTACGCCAAGACGATCCGCTTGTCGGAAGAAGCCGAACCGGAAATCTATGCAGCGTCCAACCGCTTCGGCACGGTCCTGGAAAACGTCGTGCTCGACGATCGCCGCGTTCCCGATTTTGACGACGGCACCCTGACCGAGAACACCCGGTCGGCCTATCCGCTCGACTATATCTCCAACGCTTCGCCAACGGGCCGCGCTGGCCACCCCAAGAACATCGTAATGCTGACGGCCGATGCCTTCGGCGTGATGCCGCCAATCGCCAGGCTGACGCCCGCCCAGGCCATGTATCACTTCCTGTCGGGCTATACCGCAAAGGTCGCCGGCACCGAGAAGGGCATGGGTAACGAGCCCCAGGCAACGTTCTCGACCTGCTTTGGCGCACCATTCATGCCGCGTCACCCTAGTGTCTACGGCAACCTCCTGCGCAAGCTGATCGCCGAGCACGGCGTCGATTGCTGGCTCGTCAACACCGGTTGGACCGGCGGCAAGTTTGGTGTTGGCCGCCGCATGCCGATCAAGGACACGCGCGCGCTGTTGAATGCCGCACTTTCCGGCGATTTGAAAAACACAGCCATGCGCAAGGACCCGGTCTTCGGCTTCGAGGTCCCGGTCGCACTTGCAGGCGTTGACGAAAAAATCCTGGTGCCGCGCCAGACCTGGGCAGATCCCGCCGCCTACGACACGATGGCTGCAAACCTCGTTGCCATGTTCGTTGAGAACTTCGGCAAGTTCGCCGAGCATGTCGATGGCGAAGTGCTCGATGCTGGCCCCCTGCAGCGCCCCCAGGCCGCTGAGTGATACCGAGCCTGATCGTTTGAGATCGAAGCATTTTTGCTTCGAACGAAAGCGTGAATCAGTCTCTCAAGTCAGAGCCTGATCGTTTGAGATCGAAGCATTTTTGCTTCGAACGAAAGTGTGAATCAGTCTCTTGAAAAAGCAATCGGGCGGCTCCAGGAAGGGGCCGCCCGAC
>CAYGRH010000069.1:0-12080 GCA_964352165.1 uncultured Hyphomicrobiaceae bacterium
CCGGGTCCAGCTCTTCTTGCTGTCGGCTGCAACCCAGATCCTGGTCCTTAAAACTCCAGCGCACGCAGCCATCTCCTTGGCCGTCGATCAGGTCCGCACCAAACCATTTAACGCGCGGCTCGATAAACTCGTGAACGCTGTCCTGCGCAAGGTCGCGACCGACGGCGCGGCGCTGTTCCAATCGCTCGACATCACGCGCATGGCGATTCCCGATTGGCTCTACGAGCAATGGCAGAAAGCGTACGGCGAAGAAGCGGCCCGTCAGATTGCTTCAGCCGCACTTAGCGAAGCAGCACTCGACGTGACGGTAAAATCCGATCCTGCCGCCTGGGCGCAGAAGCTCGGCGGAGTGGAACTCTCCAACGGTTCCGTTCGTCTCGAAGCAGGCGGCCGCATCGAAGACCTGGCTGGCTTCGATGAAGGCGCGTGGTGGATACAGGACGCAGCAGCCAGCCTTCCCGCCAGGCTGTTCGGGGACGTCGCCGGCAAATCAGTCGCGGATCTGTGCGCTGCGCCAGGCGGCAAGACAGCCCAGCTTGCCGCTGCGGGCGCGACCGTCACTGCCGTCGACGTATCTGAAAAACGGCTCGAAAAAGTCAAAGCCAACCTCGCGCGCCTGTCGCTGCAGGCCGATCTTGTTGCAGTCGACGCGCGAGACTGGAAGCCGGCCGAAGACTTCGATTGCGTGCTCATCGATGCGCCGTGCACCGCGACCGGAACCATCCGCCGGCATCCAGATATCCTGCACCTCAAGCGCGACACCGACATGGCCTCGCTCGTCCCGTTGCAGGCCCAATTGCTCGACGCCGCATACGCGATCACGAAGCCGGGCGGAATGCTGGTCTACTGCTCTTGCTCGCTGGAGCCAGCCGAAGGCGAACAGCAGATTGCAGAATTCCTGGAGCGCACACCCGGTGCCATACTCTCACCGGTGAAGCCGGGGGAAGCGGGCATTGAAGCCGACTGGATCACGCCGGAAGGCTATCTGCGTACACTGCCGCACTTTACGGCAAAGCCTGCCCGCGACGGACAGCGTCTTCCCGGCCTCGACGGCTTTTTTGCCGCCCGCATCATCCGGTCGGAATAATCTGACAATTCGCCACTTTGCACCGTCACGGACGAGTTAGCCGTGGGAAGCCACAGCGTTGGCTTGCAACCGGTTCTGCACCGGGTTACTCCGGTGACGTTGCGCATTTTGCGGGGGAGGTTCGGTTGCCGCGCTTGAGCATTTCCGAACGCGCGCGCGTCATGGCGCTCGCTGCAGACCGCGCGCGGCGCAGGACGCTTTCAAAGGCGCTTTATTCGCCGTTTCTCCGTTGGCGCTACGGCCCGTCCGTCGCCGATGACCTGCTGATCGTCCCGCAGGACCTGCGCACCGCAGATCCCAGCTTCTGGTACGAACTCGAATTGGGCCAGATGGGCCTTGCCGGTTCCGTCGCCACTCTCGACGGTAAATCGCCTTTTGCGGTGAGGCCGCCGAGCAAGGGCTGGCAGCAAACCCTGCACGGGTTCGGATGGCTGCGCCACATCGCGGCCGCCGAAGAACCTGAGGCGCGCGAAGCCGCCCGTGCACTGGCTGTGGATTGGGCACAGCGATATCGCGGCGGAAGCGGCCTGCCATGGGAGCCCGCCGTCATGGGGAGGCGGGTGATATCCTGGATCACGCATACCGACCTGCTGCTGGCAGACGCGGATCGGCGCACATATGACATCATCACCGAAAGCCTCGGCTTCCAGTTGATCCGACTGTCGGCGACGTGGCGCGATGCGCCCCAAGGCGCCCCCCGGCTGCTCGCCCTTCTTGCCGTCGTTCTTGCCGATCTCAGCGTCGCTGGACATGAACCGCAACTGGCGGTCGCCGAGCGCGCCTTCGCCGAAGAACTCGAAAGGCAGATACTGGCCGATGGCGGACACGTTTCCCGCAATCCCGCTGTTCTCATCGAGTTGTTGTTGGACCTGCTCCCGCTTAGCCAGTGTTTTTCGGCGCGCGAACGCCAGGCCCCTCCGGTTCTACAGCGGGTCATATCGCGCTCGCTCGCCATGCTCCGCCATACCCGGATGGGCGATGGCAGACTTGCACGCTTCAACGGCATGGGCGTCGCCTCACCAGCAGCATTGGCCACCGTTCTGGCTTACGATGATCTCACCAGCGAACCGACGATCAAATGGCCATCGCCCTCGGGCTATGCGCGCATAGCCCAGGGAACGACCCTGGTGCTGCTTGATGCAGCCCCGCCGCCGCCGCTCGAATTTGCCGGCAACGCAAACGCCGGGTGTTTGTCGTTTGAGCTGAGCATTGGCGGCACCTTGGTGTTTGCCAACGGCGGGGCGCCGGGACCAGCGGATGCCAATTGGCGTCACGTCTCACGCGCCACTGCGAGCCACAACGCGCTCGTAATCGGCGAAAAATCGTCTTCGAAGATGGTCCGCCACGCCATGCTCGAGGAAATGGTGGGCGCGGCTCCGATCCGCTACCCCGATAACGTCGAAGCACGCATAGCCGATACGAATGGCACTGTTTCGTTTGAGGGCCAACACGATGGCTATGTGCACCGGTTCGGCCTGCTCCACCATCGCAACATCGCATTGAGTGAGGACGGCTGCCGGATCGAAGGCATTGATCGCATCGGCGGTCAGAAAGGCCCGATGCGATTGAACCGCGATCTGCCCTTCGCCATTCATTTTCACCTTCACCCGGACATCGATGTTAACGCCTTGCCGCAAGGTGGCGGCGTTTCCATACGAATTCCGGCCCCTGGCAGCCCACGCACAGGTCCGCGCGCGACGGGAAACGCAAGAACGACACAACGATGGACATTTCTCGCCGAAGGTGCCGCAATAAGCCTGGAAAATAGCATCCATTTCGCCGACTCATCGGGGCCGAGAGATGCCGTCCAGATCGTCTTGCGTGGCGCGACATTTGGCGAATGCGAAGTGAAATGGTCGCTGATCCGCGACTGATAGCAAGGCCCGGTCCCCGGCGTTTTGCATGTTTGTTACACCGCCAACGCACGAAACCCTGGGTACATCGGCCATTTTTGAGATGTCCTGACTTCGCTTGCCGTCGCGTTCGTGCTACCCGGCCTGCTGAACGAGAAACTCAGGCCCGGATCAGCACACGCAGATGATTGGCGCGCTCAGATAAAGAGTGTTGCGATTGTTGCATTCGCCACCACCACGATTCAGCGGCCAGATGTGAAAGACTAGATGGGACTGACATGGCACAGCCACTCCGCAAGATCACGCGCGCACTCCTTTCCGTTTCCGACAAGTCAGGGCTGGTCGACTTTGCCATGGCGCTGCATGAGGCGGGCGTCGAGCTGATCTCTACCGGCGGCACATCCGCGACGATCGCTACAGCCGGTATACCGGTGCGCGACGTGGCCGACGTGACTGGTTTTCCTGAGATGATGGACGGTCGGCTGAAGACACTGCATCCGGTTGTCCACGGCGGATTGTTGTCAGTGCGCGAAAACGAAGCCCACATGAAGTCGGCTGCCGATCACGGCATCGGCGCGATCGATCTGCTGGTCGTAAACCTGTATCCCTTCGAAGCAACGGTGGCGGCGCAAAAGCCATTTGAGACCTGCATCGAAAACATCGATATCGGTGGCCCGGCCATGATCCGTGCAGCCGCAAAGAACCACGAAGCTGTCGCCGTGGTCGTCGATCCCGACGACTATGAGCGCGTGCTCGGTGAAATGCGCGACAACAACGGTTCCACAAGCCTTGCTCTTCGCCGTGCTCTTGCAGCCAAGGCCTACGCAAGGACGGCCGCATACGACGGTGCAATCTCTCAATGGTTTGCCGAAGAGATCGAAGACACAGCACCCGATTTCCGCGTCTTCGGCGGCAAGCGCGAACTCACGTTGCGCTACGGCGAAAACCCCCACCAGCAGGCAGCCTTTTATCGTTCCGCCGTCGTGCGCCCGGGCGTCGCCACTGCCCGCCAGCATCAGGGCAAGGAATTGTCCTACAACAACCTCAACGATACCGACGCCGCATTCGAACTGGTCGCTGAATTTGATCCAGCCAACGGCCCCGCGGTCGCGATCATCAAACATGCCAACCCTTGTGGCGTGGCAACCGGCGCGACCGTGGTCGACGCCTACAACAAGGCACTGCTGTGCGATTCCGTCAGCGCGTTTGGCGGCATCATCGCGCTGAATCAGGAAATCGACGCAGCCGCCGCCGAGGCCATCACCTCCATCTTCACCGAAGTCGTGATTGCGCCGTCAGCCACTCCCGAAGCGCTGCAGATATTTGCAACGAAAAAGAACCTCCGGTTGCTCACAACGGGGGCGCTGCCTGATCCATCAAGTCCGGGCCTCAGCGCCAGAACGCTCGCCGGCGGACTGCTCGTGCAGTCGCGCGATAACGGCTGCATCGAGAAAATCGAGCTAAAGGTGGTGACGAAGCGCCAGCCGACCCAGGCCGAACTTGCTGATCTTCGCTTCGCCTTCAAGGTCGCAAAGCACGTAAAGTCAAACGCCATTGTCTACGCCAAACAAGGCGCAACGGTCGGTATCGGCGCCGGTCAGATGAGCCGCATCGATTCAACCCGCATCGCCGCGTGGAAGGCGCAGGAGGCAGCCAAAGTAGCCGGGCTAGCCGAACCCATGACCCGCCGATCCGTCGTTGCCTCCGATGCCTTCTTCCCGTTCGCCGATGGCCTCATTGCCGCCGCCGAAGCTGGCGCGACAGCCGTCATCCAACCCGGCGGCTCGATGCGCGATGAAGACGTGATTGCTGCCGCCGATGAAAAGGGCCTTGCAATGGTGTTTACCGGCATGCGCCACTTCCGGCACTGAACACGGATAGGGATCATCACGCGAAGGGCCGGATACGAATGCCCGAACCGCAATCTTCTCGATCTGACGTGACCCTGCGTGAGGCATCCATGCGGGATTGGCCTTTGCTGCGCGCTTGGCTCCAGCGCAAGGATGTGCAGCGCTGGTGGGGCAGTGCTGCGTCAGCCGAAGCTGAAATCCGCATGGTGTTTGAAACGCCCTCCGCCATTGGCCGCATTGTGGAATGCGACGCAAAGCCCGTCGGCTACGCCCACGCCATCGATGCGACCTATTGGGGCGAAAGCCTGCCAGACGGCATTCCCGTTGGCGCATGGGACGTCGATATTGTGATCGCCGATCCGGCCCATCGCGGCCGCGGCATCGGCCAAGCTGCCCTGGAGGCATTAGCCGACGAAGTGTTTTCGACGACGCTTGCAATGGCGCTATGCGTCTTCGTCTCGGTTCGCAATGAGCCAGCCGTGCGAGCCTATGAGCGCGCCGGTTTCAAGTGGAAATGTGTGTGGGACGATCCAGAGTTCGGCGCATCCTGGATGCTGCTGCGCGAGCGCCAGGCCAGCGATGGTGCCGGCTTGCAAACGGACGGTAAGCGAACCCGGCTGCTTTGAATTGAAAACCGGTCAGATACTGCCGGTCCCTGGAGCCGCCGCTCAGCCAATAAAAAAGGCGACTGCTTTCGCAGTCGCCCAATTTGTTCCACTCACAAAGTGAGCGGAGCCGTCGCCATCATTAGATGATGTCGATGTCTGCTGGCAGGTAGCTCGTGACTTCGAGGCCAACTTCCTGCTCGCGAACCTGCGGCTTGTTCCATACTTTCATGATGATCTCCTCCATTAAGAATTTCAGGGGGCGATAGTTCGCCTCACCAATAGACAGATAGTCTGTCCTATTGTGCATTCCCAATCGTATTTTCGGAACCGCATTATAAGGTGAACTAATAGCTGTAACGTTATTTCATTAGAAATGTTATGTTATCTCGTTAGCGTCACATCCAACAAAAAACGCGCTCACAGGATCGGTGGTTCGCAAAACCAAAGTCCCTCAGAGCGTCTCGCTGTCAGTATTAATCAAGCAAAATGAGATGGTTGGGTAGCTCGTTGGGATCGGTCGGGCGCGGTGGGAAGTGCTCGGCCAGCAGCGCGCCCGCCTGAGTAATGGCGTCGACAAGCCCATCGACCGCCTCGCCTTGCGAAAGGCTCGAGGTTAGCGCACCGACCATGGCTTCCCATGTACCCCCCACAACCTTGTCGTCGATCCCGGTATCTGCCAGCACAACGGCATGGCGTTCGCCCAGCGACACGAATATCAGCACGCCGGTGCGCGATTTGGTGGCATGCATCGATTGCGCGAGGAACTGTTCGACGGCGCGGCGTTGCACCCTCTGGCGTTTGATAGACCCGGGAACGATGGCGTACTTGAACGCAGGCATGGACAGGAAGGCGACAAGGCCGGCGAACACGACGAGCTGCAGCGCGAAGATCGACTGCACCGTGGTCCATGTCAGGAAGATGAGAGGCCACGGAACGATCAGCGCGGTGAGTGCCGACCACAGCACCGGAGCATAAAGATAGCTGTCGCTTTCGGATGCCACGACGACGACGATCTCCCCCGAAGTTTTGCTTTCGGCCGAAGTTATGGCGTCTCCGATGCGGGTGCGGTCGCCTTCCCCGAACAGACGGTAGAGATCACCTCCGCCGAACCAGGCTCTTATTCGTTCACCAGCCACCCGATGCACCTCCGCCGCCAAATCCTCCTCCGCCTCCCGAAAAACCGCCACCTCCGCGTCCCCCGCTGGGCCACGAGCCGCCCCATCCGCTGGAACCGCCGGGAATGAAGATACCGTCATTGTCGCGATAACGATTCTGACGCCGAAGCGATCCCCGCCGCCGCGAGCCGGGCCCGCCACCCTGTTTATGATTGTGGTACAGGATGTAGACGATGATCGCGATTGTCAGCACGAGCACCAGGATCGCTTCGTAGTCGACCTCGGGTCCCGGCCGTCGCTTCAGCCGGTCCTTGACCGCCTCGGCATCGCCCAGCATCACATCAGATATATCGCGCACGCCCGCTTTGATTCCGGCGGGAAAATCGCCCCGGCGGAACGCGGGAAGGATCGCGTTCTCAATAATCAAGCGGCTCATGATGTCAGTCAGTTGCGGCTCAAGCCCGCGCCCGACTTCGATCCTGACCTTGCGCTCATTCGGTGCAACGATCAGCAGTGCGCCATTGTCGACGTTCTTCTGGCCGATGCCCCAATGCCGGCCCAGCCGATAGCCGAAATCCTCGATCGTGTAACTTTGTAAGCTGTCTACGGTAACGACCACCAGTTGGTCGCTGGATTTTTGCTCCAACGCTTCAAGCTGCCCTTCAATCAGCAGCTTGTCTTCTGCAGGGAGCAATCCTGCCCCGTCAATGACCCGTCCGCTGAGCGCCGGGAACTTTGGTTCGGCCACCGCACTCACGGCAAGGGCAACAAGCAATACGAAGGCAGAGATGATGAGGCCCGCTGCAATGCGCGCCGCAAGCATGCCGTTGCCGCAGCGGTCTGCCATCAACGTTCTCTGGTTCATCTCATGCAGCAAGTGCGTTCGTCCGCCTGCGCGTTACTGGTCTGGACCGGCAAGCGCATTACTGAGGTTTGCTGAAGTCCACCTTCGGCGTCACCGTCTCGGATGCAGCGACCTCGAACGTCGCCATTTCCTTTTGGCCCGGATATAGGACCGTACGCCACAACCGGCCGGGGAAGGTAATCAGCTCGGTATTGTAGGCTCTGACGGATTCGATGTAGTCGCGCCGCGCAATCGCAATGCGGTTTTCCGTGCCCTCAAGCTGGCTTTGCAGAGCGAGGAAGTTTTGACCCGACTTGATATCGGGATAGCGCTCAACGACGAGCATGAGTTGGCGCAGCGCGCCACCCAACGAGTTCTGCGCCTCCTGAAATTTCTGCATAGCGCCCGGGTTGGTCAAAACGTCAGCGGGCAACTGCACGCTCGTGGCCTTTGAGCGTGCTTCGATCACGTCGGTCAGCACCTTGCGCTCCTGCTCGGCAAATCCTTCCACTGTGGCCACGAGGTTGGGCACCAGGTCGGCGCGCCGCTTGTATTCATTCAGAACATTCGACCAGTTGGCCTTCGCCTGCTGTTCAAAGGTCGGAATATTGTTGATGCCGCAGCCTGCAAGAGCAAAAGCCAAGCCCGCCGTAAGCAAGAAGCTGACGGCCCTTTTGGTGAAGCCCGGGATCGAAAACGCGATTGATTTGGCGATCATGACAGTCTTGCTCCTGCGGCACGGCAATTGTGAACTTGGGCCACGCCCGCGCGCGATAAAGCCGGTGAGCAGGCATGACGTCCTCTGCTGTAGGGGCAAGACCGCCTAGGCGCAACTCCGCAAGAGGTCTGGCACCTTACGACTTGATGTCAGCTATTTTCATATCAGGTTGCTTCCCGCTCGAACCGAAAGCTCTAGATCGTTACTTTTCGATACGATCTGAAGCAGCAGGTTTACCACAGTATGCTGATCGGCTTCTGGCGACTTGATGCCTCGGTTACTTTGTTGGAACTGCGGGGGGCTTCGACGTTGATCGGACCGGAGGGCAAGTCCTGGACTGTCGTTGACTCAAGAGGGCCTCAGCAATTGATGAGCAAGCGCGCCAGCCGGCTAAAGGCTGGATCGCGCCAACGGAGATTGACTGATGAGACTCTCGAAAAGCGCTGCTGCGCTGACCGCCGCCGTTTTGGCAGGCGCAACGGTTATAACCCTGGCATCCCCCGTTTCAGCCTTCGGCCGCCATTGCCGCGGTAAGGCCGTCGAGTGCTATGAAAAGGTGAACCGTCCCGTCTACCGGACGGTCGAACGCAAGGTGATGGTTCGACCGGCTCACCGTCAGGTCGTCCACACAGCGCCAGTCACCGTCAACAGACTCGAGCGTGTCGAGGTTGCGCCTGCCCGCGTCCACGTCAATCAAGTGCCAGCCGTTTACCGCACGGTCCTTCGCCGCGAAATGGTACAGCCCGCTCGAGTTTATTACAGCGAAGCCCCGCCTCTTACCCGCACGGTTTATAAGGACGTCGTCGTCCGCCCGGCGTCATATCGTTGGGAGCATCGCGTGCGCTTCGGTCGCGAAACCAAATGCAAGGTTCTCGTGCCGGCTGTCACCAAGCGCGTGGCACAACAGGTCGTCGTCAGATCTGGCCGCCGTACCCGGCATGTCGAGCCTGCAGTCTACCGCACCGTGAAGAAGCGCATGCTCGTGCGTTCGGCCCGCACCCGCAAGTACGTTGAGCCGGCCCGTCATCGCCTTGTCAGGAAATCCGTCGTGATCCGGCCAGCAGCAAAGCGTGTGATCGAGCATCCGGCGGTTTATTCAACGCGGCATGAACGAGTTCTCGTCAGTTCCGGAAGCGCTACATGGCAGCCTGTCGGCCGCCGCTAATCCTTCAGCGCGAACGCTGAAAACTGCACACGCAACAAGGGGTGTCTGCAAGGCACCCCTTTTTTGTGTGCGCATTTCGATACACACCTTGTTTTGAGGTGCTTGGATGGAGTTGTCGACTTATCGTCTCCCTGAGGCTGCCACATTTTCAACCCAAACGGTGAGCGCCGTTCGGCGCGGAAACTCGCGGCTGAATACGGGGACCACGGGGGAATAAGACGCCAATGCGCAATACCATCGCTGTGATGAACACAAAGGGCGGCGTCGGAAAATCCACACTCGTTCTAGCACTTGCTGAAACGCTATCAACCGAACACGGCAGGTCGGTTCTCGTAATCGACAGCGACGCACAAGCAACGGTCTCCAGCATGCTGATGACCGTGGACAATCTCTATCGCCTCCAAAAAGACGGACATACCATCGTCGATTATCTGGTCGCCCGCGTTCTGCGCGAGGCCACGCCTGACTGGAAAGACTTCGTTGTTCGCGAGGTTTCTGACGTCGATGATTGCGAAAGCGTGTTCGTAATCCCGAGCGACATGCAACTGACGCTGTTTGAGCGCGAAGTGTCGAAGGAGGGGCTGCACGGTCGCCTGCGTTCAGGTATCGCCGAGCTTGTCGTTGCTGTGCGCGATGTCTTCGATGTGGTGCTGATTGATTGCCCGCCTGGATTGTCGATCCTCACTGAAAGCTGGCTGCGCGAAGCCGACTTCCACATCTCACCAACCAAGCCCGACTACGTCTCGGTATGCGGCCTTGAGGTTTTCCGCCGGTTCAAGGCGCTCAACCCCGAAATGGGCTTTGCGGAGAACATGGGTGTCCTCGTCAACATGAAGGACGAAACGTCTCCCAGCGATGAAGAGTATTGGAAATGGCTGCGCTCCAACACCGAGAACCGGTGTTTCGAAGCGACGGTGCCGAGGCTGAACGCGCTGCAGGATGCTGCACGCTTCCAGCCTGAAAAGCGTTCGTTCACGGCAAAGTACCCGGGCAAGGTTGGTGCCGCTGTGCGCGCTCTGGCCGATGAGCTGATCGCTCGGCTTGCAAAGGCCAACGCTTCAGGTCCGCCGGCACTGCCAAGCCCGCCTCCAACGCCCAGCGGGACGAGCGTGGCTTAACGAAGCGCTGGGTAACGAGCGCCGCCTGAAGCGCAAGCAGTATCATCTGGCAACATGGCTGGCCCCGGGCGGTGCCCGGAGCACAGCCTGCGCGCTCGCGTTCGCCAAAGCGACGCGCATTACCTGAATAGTCAGGACAAACAGACTAAAGCATTGAAAAGATTGGAGCGGGCGATGAGATTCGAACTCACGACTTTCACCTTGGCAAGGTGACGCTCTACCCCTGAGCTACGCCCGCAGCCATGGGGTTGCCGGTGGTCGGCAAGGGCCGCTTTATGGCGCAACTCATTGCCGAATGCAAGCACCAAGAATCAGGGTCTGCAACTCGGCAACGACGACCGCGGCAAGGACTGATGTCTTGCCTGATAGCCGGCCTGACGTATGGCTGGCTTGTCAGCGGTCCAGCGCCCATGCTGTTCTGGTGAACCACCTTCATCGGCGCATGCGGAACGTCCTCGAAAGTCGCATCGCGCCGTCAATGAGCTGGTAAACTAAACTCCTGCTGGCTTCGCCAATACCCGCCAGCTCATGCTATTGAGCCAGCATTTATCGAACTCTACGGCATCATCGAAAATATGAAACACCCCGCAACCCGCGCCGAACTTCTCTCCAAGCTCGGCGATTTAGGCATCGCTGTCACCACCACCGAGCACGCAGCAGTATTCACGGTTGCCGAAAGCGAAGCCCTCGAACGAGATATTCCAGGTGGCCATACCAAAAATCTGTTTTTGAAGGACGCAAAGGGCCGCTTGTTTCTCGTCATTGCCAAAACATCGACCCGTATCGACTTGAAACAACTCCACAAACGCTTGGACGCGGCCCGCTTCAGCTTCGGTAAACCCGAACTCCTGATGGAAGTGCTCGGTGTCCCTCCCGGTTCGGTGACAGCCTTTTCCCTGATGAACGATCCAGACCAGCGCGTCACTGTCATCGTGGATGCGGCGCTGATGGCTCACGACACGATCAATTGCCATCCCCTGGAGAACACAGGGACAACGAACATTGCACGCGACGAGCTTTTGCGGTTCATTCGCTCGTGTGGCCACGACCCGCGCATCGTCGCGATCGAAGCAGACGATTGAGCGCGCGCTCGTCAGCCACCACGGCTTTCGCGGGAAGCGCTCATTGCCCGCCGGGCAAGAGCGGCAACAAGGCAGCGATCCCGGCGGCTACTGGCGCTCACCGCCGGAAGCGATTAGGCATGCGGTTGAGCACTTACCCGCCACGACGCGATTTGCAAAAGCCTGCGATCGGTCCAGGGTACGATCAGGTTACGAAATGAGGATGCAATGGTATTTGGACTAGGTAATCCCCCACCTGGCGATGGTGGCGGCGATAGTATCGTCAAGGATGGAACGACTGCGACGTTCACCGCCGACGTGATTGAGGCTTCAGCAGAAGCGCTGATCGTGGTCGATTTCTGGGCGGCTTGGTGCGGCCCATGCAAGCAACTGACACCGATCCTGGAAAAAGTCGTCCGCTCATATGGCGGCAAGGTACGCCTCGTTAAAATCGACAGCGAAGCCAACCAGGCGCTGACGGCCCAACTGCGCATTCAGTCGCTGCCGACGGTGTATGCCTTCCGCGATGGCCGTCCGCTGGACGGCTTCATGGGTGCGCTGCCGGAAACGGGTGTGCGCGAATTCATTGACCGTTTGCTGGGTGAAGACGCAGGCGACGACATCGCCAATGCTCTGGCTGCCGGCGAGCAGGCGTTGGAAG
>CAYGRH010000070.1:0-12046 GCA_964352165.1 uncultured Hyphomicrobiaceae bacterium
TGAGGACTTTCAGTTCGACATCATACTTGGTGCCGCTACCAGGGCTGATGATCCAGCCGCCGTCCCAGACGTTGCGGCCCATCGACTTGACGTCGCCGATGAGCTTCTGGCCGCAGCCGTGCTGGTCTTCTTTGCCGCGCACCCACACGATTGTCCCGCAGATGCCCCGGCCGCACTTCGAAAACTCAATCCCGCCGCGCCCCGTATGATCGATCCAAACGCCGTCGGGCACGCTGGCTGCAAGTGCGCGAGGCGCTTCGAAGATACCTCCCAGCACGCAAACAGCCGCCATGAGCCCCAATACGGGTCCACTTGCGTTACTGGCACTGCATCGCTGCCGCATTACTTCACGAAAGGACACGACTCACCTCGTCTCAATGCATTCAACCCGTGAATCCAAGCGGTTGGCATGACGCGCCGCCTGTCTTCCGGTCTTCGCCTTTCATTAAGCCTGAAAGCTGGTCAAAAAATGCTTTCACCGTGGCGCATTTTGTTCATGCACGTGACGAAACACTTTTTCTCAACGATTTCATATGCATCCGGGCACTGAGCGTGCGGGCGCGCGCGGGCGGAGCCACCCTGCTGCTACGACCGAGATCACAAATACGTGATATATTACCGGAGGGCCTTAATGAACGACGTTCAAGGCCATTTCACGACGGGAGGCATCGACGATAGGATCGACTCGATGTTGCCGCCAGTTTTAAGCCCAAACAGCGTGCCGCGGTCATAAAGCAGGTTGAACTCAACGTAGCGTCCGCGCCGGATCAACTGCTCGTCACGGTGGGCCTCGGTCCAATCGATCGCATAATTGCGGCGCACCAGTTCCGGATACACCTTGTTGAAGGCGCGGCCCACGTCCTGTGTTAGTGCAAGCGCTGCATCAAAGCCGCCCTCGTCCTCACTGGGAGTGAGGTTGTCATAGAAAATGCCGCCGATGCCGCGCATTTCCTTGCGATGGGGGAGGTAGAAATATTTGTCGCACCACTCTTTGTAGTGGTCGTAATCGGCAATCGCGTGACCATCGCAGGCCGTCTTCATGGCTGCATGGAAGTCCAACGTGTCGGGGTCTTCCTGCGTACGGCGTTTATCAAGGACCGGCGTTAGATCCGCCCCGCCGCCAAACCACCACTTGGTCGTCGCCACCATTCGTGTGTTCATGTGAACAGCCGGCACGTTCGGGTTTTGCATGTGTGCAATAAGCGAAATGCCCGAGGCCCAGAATCGAGGGTCTTCTTCCGCACCGGGAATGTTGCCGCGAAATTCCGGAGCGAATTCGCCGAACACGGTCGATGTATGGACGCCGACCTTTTCGAAAACGCGGCCATTCATCATGCTCATCACGCCGCCGCCGCCGGGCTTGCCCGTCACGTGGTCGGTGCGGTCCCACGGCGATCGCTCGAACCGGCCCGCCGGCCGCAGCGAGTGGTGCGCGCCCTTGGGAAGATCGTCTTCGATCGCTTCGAACTCGGCGCAGATCTTATCGCGCAACTCCTCAAACCACGACTTGGCTTTCGCCTTCCACGCATCGAGTTGCTCGCTTGTCGGGCCGGGCGTGCTTGTCATATTTTTGTCGTCCTCAGATCACTGCGCAAAAAGGAATAAAGCCTAGTTTCGACTTGTTTGCATTGCCGCGCCGTGAATGTCATCTTTTTGGCCATCATTGCCGTTATCGACCATGAATGTCGGGCTTAGTCTCATCGCGCACGCAAATAGCCTCTTCAACCGACGTCCACACCCGATAGCAGTGCCATGCGCCGAGTTCTGCCGCGGCCCGCCATCGCGGCACGCCTGTTGCGCCGCCGGATAAGTAGATGACCGGATAAATAGAAAGTCCCGCAGGCATCGTCCACCGTGGAAATCGCCCGATACTGTCTCCGCTGCCGCGCGCCCCTGCAATCGGCCCCATCCCTTTGAACTCTGGCATGGACGTTCTTGGGATCGGGGAGGCTCGCAGGACTCCATCATGCGGCCGAAGATGCGGCCGACCGCCACGGCCTTAAACAATGCCGGCAGCACCCGTGCCATATCATTCTCGCCACAAGCGTGAGGGCGCAAATCGATGCTGGCGCAAAAAACAACTCAGGGCCGATCCGTAGTTCGGCCCGATCGGGAACCCGAAATGTTTGAAAAGTTCTTTGCGTGGTTTGAAACGTGGCGCGCCCCATTCCCGGAAGATCCTCCGGTACGCCCGCCTGATACGCTGTATGCGTTCATCGTTCACTTCACAAAACCATTCTGGCCGCTGTTTGCCATGTCGGCTGCTATCGCCGGCACGGTGGCGTTGATCGAGGTCTCGTTGTTTGCCTTCCTCGGCCGCCTGGTCGACTGGCTGAATGCTGCCGACCGCGCGACGTTCTGGGATAAGCATGGGTTCTTCATGACCCTGATGGCGGGCGTTGTACTGATCCTGCTACCGGTGATGAAGTTCGTTTACGAGACGGCGATCCACCAGGGCATCATGGGCAACTATGCCATGCGCGCGCGTTGGGAGACCCACCGTTATGTGCTCCGCCAGTCTCTCGGTTTCTTTCAGGACGACTTCGCTGGGCGCATATCGGCCAAGGTGATGCAGACGGCAGTTGCCTGCCGCGATGTCGTCTTCAAAATCACTGAGGTGCTGCTTTACGTTGCGATTTACTTCACCGGAGCGGTCATCGCCTTTGCGGCGACCGATCTGCGTCTGGCAATCCCGATGCTGGCCTGGCTTGCCGGTTACATTATCGCCATCCGTTATTTCGTCCCGCGGCTCGGTCTCATCTCGACCGAGCAGGCGGACGCCCGATCGATCATGACCGGCCGCGTCGTGGATAGTTACACCAACATTTCAACCGTCAAGATGTTTGCCCACGCCGACCGCGAAGACGCTTATGCGCGCGAAAGCATGCAGGGCTTTCTTGCAACCGTGTACCGTCAGATGCGTCTGGTGACCTGGATGACGCTCGCCTTGAACACGCTCAACGCGCTGCTGCTGGCATCGGTGACGGCGCTGTCGATCTGGCTGTGGTCCCACGAAGTCGTGACGGCTGGTGTCATTGCGCTGACCGTGGCACTCGTCCTGCGCCTGCAAGGCATGTCGCATTGGATCATGTGGGAAGTCGCGGGCTTGTTTGAAAACATCGGCGTCGTCGAAGACGGCATCAAGACGTTGTCGAAGGAACGCGCGGTCCTCGACCAGCCGGACGCGAAAGACCTCGAGGTCAAAGCCGGCAGCATCCGCTATCAGAATATCGGCTTTCATTACGGCAAGACCGGCGGCATCATCGGAGACCTCAGTCTGGATGTGAAGGCTGGCGAAAAGGTCGGGCTCGTCGGTCGCTCGGGCGCGGGAAAGTCCACGCTCGTCAATCTGCTGTTGCGCTTTTATGACCTTGAGAGCGGCCGCATCCTCATCGACGGGCAGGACATATCCCAGGTCACGCAGGAGAGCCTGCGCGCCAATATCGGAATGGTCACGCAGGACACTTCGCTCTTGCACAGGTCTGTGTTCGATAACATCGTCTATGGCCGCCCTGGTGCCAGTCTTGAAGACGCCATCGCCGCGGCGAGAAAGGCCCAGGCGCACGAGTTTGTAACGGGGCTGATCGATATGAAGGAGCGTTCGGGCTATGACGCTCACGTCGGTGAGCGCGGTGTGAAATTGTCGGGTGGCCAGCGCCAGCGGATCGCCATCGCCCGCGTCCTGTTGAAGAACGCGCCGATCCTTATCCTCGACGAGGCAACGAGCGCGCTCGATTCCGAAGTGGAAGCGGCAATTCAGGACAGCCTCGTGAGCCTGATGGACGGCAAGACCGTTATCGCCATCGCCCACCGTCTCTCGACGATCGCGGCAATGGACAGGCTGATCGTGCTTGATGACGGCGCGATTATCGAAGAGGGCAGCCACGACGAGCTGATCCGTTCCGGCGGCGTCTATGCCAGCCTATGGGCTCGCCAGTCCGGCGGCTTCATCGCCCGCGAAGCCGCCGAATAGCCCAAACGTCGCTTTCGCTCACGGCGCGTTTCGCTCGCTGTGCTCGCTGAGCCTGCGCGGGCGCGCGGCATTCGCCGCGGTTCGCCTTGCTCCACGGCCCTTTGGTCCGCCGGCTCCACACGCGCTTGCGCAGTGTGGACCAAACAGAGGCTCTTCCTAGTTCTTCACATACTGCCAGTAGTTCCCCGAGGCCGACGATCGCGGCAGGTAGACGGGGAAGCGGCGGTCGGGCGGGCGCACAGCGTTTTTCAGCAGCAATCGCAGGTCCGTCAGCAGGTGCGAGCTGTCGGCATATGTCGCGTGGTTGAATGACAGCAACGCATCCGTGCCAGCCTGCGAAATGTCGATCGTGTCGATACCTTTCACGACAACCGGCCCCTGGGCGGGAACTTCGCCGGCGCGCGGCTGACCGAGTGCCAGCGTGCGCGATGCCAGCAGGGCGCGGTCGTTGTCGGCCACAAACAGCGTTGCGCCCTTGCCTGCCTTGGCGACGACGTCAGCGATTTCCGTAAAGACGTCGCGGTCGATATCCGGCGCCGCCATAATGATTTCGCCGATCTTCAAAGCTCTAAGGCCGCCCGGCATGATGCTCGCCTGCTGCAAGGCTTCGACGAGCGGTCGGCCGCCAAGGCTATGCGCGATGATGTGGATGCGCTTGGCCGAAGTGCTTTCGGCAATGGTGCGTAGAAATTCCAGGAAATACCCACGCGCCCGATCAGCGCTGTCGCGGTCGTAGAAGTACCCGGCATTCTGCCCGCGCGACGGCCAGCTGTACATGTAGGGAACGCCATCGAATTCGAGGTCATAGGCGATCTGCGCGGTGCGGTAGAGCGCGTCTTCAAACGACACGTTGAAGCCGTGCACGAACACAAACGCTTCGTCGGGAAAGCGACTGCTCCCCTTCATCAGGTCTTCGCTCGATTGCACGAAGGCTTGGCGATCGAGCTTTTCAACCGTTCCGACGGTGAAGTGCTTTCGCGGATCTTCGGCCTCCGAATAAAGCCGCCAGTTCAGG
Source organism: uncultured Hyphomicrobiaceae bacterium (assembly GCA_964352165.1). Classification (GTDB taxonomy): domain Bacteria; phylum Pseudomonadota; class Alphaproteobacteria; order Rhizobiales; family Hyphomicrobiaceae; genus CAYGRH01. Next base: position 4,989 of record CAYGRH010000070.1, read on the forward strand.
AAGGTCAGCCGGTAGGGCCGCTGCAGCGAACCCTTGGTGCGGGCAATGCGCGGTACGGTCACATGCGAACGACCGTAATTGAGCTGATAACCACGATCCGCTCCCGGCAGTTCAATCGCCACAGGAACCCGTCTCGCAGCATCGGCAGCCTCGGCCTTCAAAAGCATGCCGGTCTCGATCGTCGAGGTCCCGTTTGCCGCCTTGACCTTGCGATCGGTGCCCCAATGCACGGTCACGACGTCGAACACACTATCGGCGGTCTTGTCAGCCGGGCCGAAGTCTTGAACGCCCCCGAAGATGTCAGCAAGACCGAAGGCGGCTTGGCGCTGCGGCCAGCTCACAACCTCACGCCCCGCTATTTCGGCGCTGTCAGCAGGCAGCGCGCCGGCTGTATCGGTCTCGCCCGGTGCCTGCGCGACGCCGCCGAACGGCAGCGGCATCCCGGCGCAACCAGCGACCAGAAGGCATGACACAGCAAGGACGCCAAACGCGCGGAAGAACCGCCGCGGCGCGATGTCGGACAAAAAGACGAATCGAAATCTGGTCATCCATAAGCATTGGCCGCTGGCAGGCCTACGCTTCAAGACCGCAATAGCATCACGCGCGCCCCGACTGCTGCCTTTGCACAGTTTTATGACGGGGGCGTTGTTTCATGAGGCCTGATCTGCTGGCCACTATCGGACGAAGCCGTCGTTCTGCCGCAGTGCCTCGCCCAATATCATCGCAGCCGACAGAGCAATGTTTAACGACCGCTGCCCCTCTCGCATTGGAATGGTAATGCGCGCATCAACAACTTGATGAACGTCGTCGGGCACGCCAGCACTCTCCCGGCCGAATAGCAAAGTGTCGCTCTCGGCAAAACTGAAGCCAGAGTAGCAAGTCTCGGCCTTCGTCGTTACCAGAACGAGCCGGCGGTTCTGCAAAGCGCAGATCGTTCGAAACGCCGCGAAGCTGACGTGACGCACTAGTTCGACCGAGTTCAGGTAATCCATCCCTGATCGCCGCAAGGCCCGGTCGCTGAGGTCGAAGCCGGCCGGGCCGATGACATCGACGCCAACTCCAAGACAAGCACCCATCCTCAAAATGGTCCCGGTATTTTGAGGAATGTCTGGTTGATAAAGAGCAAGACGGACCATTTGCGGTTTCCTTCAGGCAGAATTCCAAGCTTAAGCGGCTTCAAACTTTGGGTTGATGCGCCAAAATGCCCGCGGTGTATTGGTCCAATGCAGTCTTGAGAGCCCGGCCAAACGATGCCACAACGTCTCATCTCTTTCGCGCAAGTTTGAATACCCTGATTTCCGGTTCATCCCGGCTGCGATCATTCGGTGCTTCTTTCTCTTCGGAAAGCTCTAGCCCCATGACTTCGATCAACCCAGGCCTGCGCTGAAATGCTAATCGTTCCCCGATCGGCCCACAGCCGTGTGATTCTACCCTACCCCTGGAGGCAAGCGTGGCAACTGAAGCCGAAGAGCCAGACCGCAGAGATTTTCTTGTCATCGCCGGCAGCGCATTTGCAGCCGTCGGCGCTGCTTCTTTGATCTGGCCGTTCGTTGATCAAATGAACCCCGACGCAGGTGCTTTGGCGCTGGCTTCGACTGAGATCGACCTGAGCCCCGTCAAGGAAGGCCAGGCCATCACGGTGATGTGGCGCGGCAAGCCTGTCTTCATCCGCAACCGCACGGCGGAAGAAATCGAGCAGGCCAAGGCTGTAGCTCTGGCAGACCTTCCCGACGACGTCGCGCGAAACGAGAATATCGCCGGCACGGCACCAGCAACCGACGAAAACCGCACCATTGCCGGCAAGGAAAACTGGTTGGTGATGGTCGGGATCTGCACGCACTTGGGCTGCATTCCCAAGGGCCAGTCCATAGCGGATACCAAAGGCGAATACGGCGGCTGGTTCTGCCCATGCCACGGCTCGCACTACGATACGGCCGGCCGTATCCGCAAAGGACCCGCGCCGCGCAACCTGGATGTGCCGCCTTTCGCGTTCATTTCTGAAACGAAGATCAAGATCGGATAAGGGAGCCTGACCGCCCATGGCTCATCACGAGTCGACATACAATCCGCAGTCCCCAACCGCGAAGTGGTGGGACGAGCGGCTGCCCGTCATGCGGATGATGCACGATCAGTTCGTGGAATTTCCGACGCCGCGCAACCTCAACTACCTGTGGACCTTCGGTGGCATTTTGACGTTCTGCCTCGTTGCCCAGATCGTAACAGGCATCGTGCTTGCCATGCACTACCAGGCAGGCGCTGAGACGGCCTTCAACAGCGTCGATCACATCCGCCGCGACGTGAATTACGGCTGGATGATCCAGTCAATGCACGCCGTGGGCGCATCGCTGTTCTTTGTCGCTGTCTACATCCACATTTTCCGCGGGATGTACTACGGCTCGTATAAAGCGCCGCGCGAGATTCTATGGATCCTTGGCGTGTTCATCCTGCTCGCGATGATGGCGACGGCCTTTTTGGGCTACGCGCTTCCGTGGGGGCAGATGAGCTTCTGGGGCGTGACGGTCATCACCAACCTGTTCTCCTCGCTGGATGCGATCATTCCAGGCGTTGGAACGGCCATTGTGACATGGCTGTGGGGCGGCTTCTCGGTTTCGGGTACGACACTCAACCGCTTCTTCTCGCTGCACTATCTGCTGCCGTTCGTCATCTTCGGCCTCGTCATCCTGCACGTTTGGGCGCTGCACGTCGCCGGGCAGAACAATCCGACCGGCCTGGACGTGAAGTCGAAGTCCGAAACCGTTCCGATGGCTCCGTACGCCGTCTACAAGGATATGGTCGGCCTGTTCGTATTCTTGATCGTGTTCGCCTGGTTCGTGTTCTTCCTGCCCAACTACATGGGGCATGCAGACAACTTCAACCCGGCCAATCCGCTCGTGACGCCCGCGCACATCGTGCCCGAATGGTACTTCCTGCCGTTCTACGCGATCCTGCGCGCCATTCCCGATAAGCTGGGTGGTGTCATTGCGATGTTCGCGTCGATCTTGATCCTGTGTTTCATTCCCTGGCTGGACACCAGCCGGGTCCGCTCCACGAAATACCGGCCGATCTACCGCTGGTTCTTCTGGCTGTTCTTGTTCTCGTGTCTGGCCCTTGGATACCTCGGGGCAAAGCCCGCCGAAGGCGTCTATGTCTTCTGGGCGCGCATCTTCACCGCCTACTACTTCGCTCACTTCCTGATCGTGATGCCGATCGTCGGTATTATGGAAACGCCTTCGAAAATGCCGCGTTCGATAACCGAAGCGGTATTGGGCAAGAAGGCGTCTGCGGGTTCAGGAAGCGGCGGATCGATGCCGGCGGGCGCAGGGGCACCGGCCTCTGCCGAAAAGCGATAGGGGCAAGCAATGAAAAACTCAAACTCGACACGACTTGCCTTTTCCCTGACGGGGCTTGCCCTCGGTGCGGCTGTCGCCGCCTCGAGTATCCTGGCAGTTCCCGCCGGTCCGGCTTTTGCCGCCGGCGGTCATCAGGAAGTCCATCGTCATCACTGGAGCTTCAGCGGCTTCTTCGGTCAATACGACAAAACCCAGCTTCGTCGCGGGTTTCAGGTCTACAAGGAAGTCTGCGCGGCTTGTCACGGGCTCGATCGTGTGAAGTTCCGCAACCTCGTTGAAGATGGCGGGCCGGAATTCGACGAAGAAGCCGTTAAGGTATTGGCGGCCGAATGGGCCAACCAGATCACCGACGGCCCTAACGAAGAAGGCGAGATGTTCCAACGTCCCGCCAAGCTTTCAGACCCGATCAAGGGCCCGTGGAAGAACGAGAACGAAGCCCGCTCCATCAACAATGGAGCCTACCCGCTCGATCTTTCCCTGATTGCCCGCGCCCGCACCTACGAAGTGGGCGATCCCTGGTATCAGCAGATCATCCGGATGGGTGGTGAAATTCTCACCGGCTACGAAGAAAACGGCGACGACTACATCTACTCGCTGCTGACGGGTTACTCAGAACCGCCCGAAGGCTTCAAGTTGGGCGAGGGGCTGAGCTACAACAAGGCCTACCCCGGAAACCAAATCGCCATGGCGCAACCCATCCCGGAGGGCGGCGGAGTTGAGTACCAGGAAAACGCAGGTGCAACGTCATCGCTTGAGCAAAATGCCGAGGACGTAACGGCGTTCCTGGCCTGGGCAGCCGATCCACACTTGAACACGCGCAAGCAGATCGGCTGGCAGGTGATGCTGTATTTGCTCATCACCACCGTGCTGCTGTATCTGGGCAAGCGACGCATTTGGGCTCGTGCCAAGAAAGAGCTGCACGCTTGAACTCGATCGTGCATCGGTAACTTCCGATGGCACACAGCAAGCATGAGTAAAAAGGCCCCCAATCTTGGGGGCCTTTTTTTATCATAAGCGATGAACCGCCCGCGACGGATGTGCAGTTCCAGAAGCGAAGCCGCCCCTGAAACCGAGCCAGCCCGGCTCAGTCCGTTTCGTCGGCGGAGACCGCGTTCAGCGCGCCATAGTTCTCGATGCCAATGTTCTTCAACAGCTCAAGCTGGGTTTCCAGGAAGTCGATATGGCCTTCCTCATCCGCCAATAGCTCCTCGAAGATGGCCATCGTCACGTAATCTTCCTTGTCGCGGCAGAGCGCGCGACCTTTCATGTAGTGTTCCTTGGCAATGTACTCGCCCTTGAGGTCGCAATTCAGAACCTCTTCGACGTTTTGGCCAATCATCAGCGGCGCGACGTGCTGGAGGTTGGGAAAACCATCAAGGAAGATGATGCGCTCGATAATTTTGTCGGCGTGCTGCATTTCTTCGATTGATTCGGCGCGCTCTTTCTTTGCCAGCTTGGTAAAGCCCCAATCTTCCAACAGGCGATAGTGCAGCCAGTACTGATTGACCGCACCAAGTTCCAACTTGAGCGCTTCGTTGAGCGCTGCAATGACGTCCTTGTCACCCTTCAAAACCAATCTCCTTGCCGGATACGTTGTTGTTCACTCGTGATTGTTGTTGGTCAGAGAACATGCCTTGACGTTATCTGACCAGAGCCCCTGACGGGACTGTCAATGCAGAGCTTCAGTGCGCCGCGGTGGCGAACAAAGGTAGAGAGTGCTCGTCAAGCACCGCCTTCAAGCGCCGTCTCATGCAGCTCGCTGGAAGCTTCGCGTTTGCGATCCGCCCGGTCTGAAACGCGGCGCTTGCGGTCATTGGCGTTCGCGCACGCGCAGGGGCAGATGAGCCCCATGGCTTCGAGCTGTTCGAGTTTCTGATAGATCACGTCGACGGCAACCGGCGCACAACCGCAGCAGTTCATTTTCTTGTTCAGGTGGCGCATGACAACGCCCGGTGTCGGGATCGGTGCGTTTTCCTCGATCATGATTTCGAGCAGAGCAAGCTCGATGTCATGGTCTGAAACAACAGCGCAGGAACAGACGATCAATTCTCCAGCTCCGGTTCAGTTGGGCAACTCAGCCGATGCCTCGACATAGATGTTTGCATTCACGATCCACTCTGGCGACACAACCTCATTCTGGCTACGCAACGTCAGAGCATAGGTGTCGGCGTGATGAAGCACCTCATCCATCATATTACTCTCGATCAGCGCAAACGCGCATGCTCTCATTGCAGGGCAGGTATGATGCTGGCTGGCTGCAACCATTGAAATGGCAAGGCACTCGTCGCGGCTGAACTGGCATGCGTCCATCGCACTGACCTTGATGCCGTTGCGCGAAGCCAAGTTCACGGACTTCGCAAACGAAGACAGGCAGCCGAGCACGACTTTTGCGCTGGATGGGGAAAGCACGTTGGAATAAAGCCGCCAAACACGTTCCCAGCAATTCACGTTGCCGGTCTGGCAGCCGGTAATCCAGCCCCTGAAGCCATAGCCGACGAGCAACTCGGACTGAGAAGGTAAAGGCCCCCCCTCCGTGCGCTGAGCGCTACAGACTGATGCAAAGGCCGAAAGGGGCTTGTGACTCGCCATTCACTTTTCCCGTCATGATGTCGTCTCGGAAACAGACGTCTTCTGAGGTCATCTCATGCTTCCGAATTATGTTTACCGTTGACGTCAACAATCACCGGCGGATGGCAAAAGTCAATCCGCAAATCACCGATCACATCATTCAAGAAGCCTGTTTTTACTTAGAATAATTTGAAACTGGAACCGGAGGAATGATCTCGATCAATAACGCCGAGCATTGATGCTAGAGGAATTTAGAACCGTTACAATAAAGCAGGTGGCGAACATTGCGCGATGGGCGTCAATGTCAGCCGACGGTCATACGGTCACGACCTGGCTCTGCTTGGCGTGGAGGCCTTTGACCCATATGAAGAATGAAAGCACTCGCCTGCCGGGCCGTTTCATGTTTTTACACGCGGCAGGTCATGGCACCCCGCATGAATTGGCATCGCCTCGGATTTGGCAGCAGACGCAAAGGACCCCACACTCATGACGCAATCCGTTCTCGGCATCGTTGGCGGCAGCGGCCTTTACGACCTGCCAGGTCTTTCAAACGCCCAATGGAAGCACGTCGGCAGTCCATGGGGACACCCCTCCGACGACATTCTGTTTGCCGAAATCGACGGGCTGCCCATCCGTTTCATGCCGCGCCACGGTCGCGGACATCGTGTGTCGCCAACCCACATCAACTATCGCGCCAATATCGACGCGCTGAAGCGCGCTGGCGTTACCGACCTCGTTTCGATCTCGGCATGCGGGTCGTTGAAGGAAGACTACCCGCCTGGGCATTTCGTCATCGTCGACCAGTTCATCGACCGCACGTTCTCGCGCGACAAAAGCTTCTTCGGCGCCGGCTGCGTTGCTCATGTTTCCGTTGCCGATCCCGTGAGCCCGCTTCTCGCCGATACCGTATTCGAGGCCTGCAAGGCCGCCGGAATAGAGGTCACCAAGGGCGGCACATACCTCGTGATGGAAGGCCCGCAATTCTCCACGCGCGCTGAAAGCAATCTCTACCGGAGCTGGAATTGCGATGTCATCGGCATGACTAACATGCCCGAAGCCAAGCTCGCCCGCGAGGCGGAGCTTTGCTATGCGACCGTCGCTATGGTGACAGACTTCGATTGCTGGCACGAAGACCACGAC
>CAYGRH010000071.1:0-12024 GCA_964352165.1 uncultured Hyphomicrobiaceae bacterium
AGTTGCTCCAGCCGTCTTTTAACGCCAGCAAGCTTGCGTCCGTCAAGCTGATGCTCAAGCACGGAGACAATTGTTTCCACGTAACCGGCTATTCGCGCCAGTTCGCGGCTTACAGCGCGCTGGGCTGCCTTGTTGCCAGCGTCTTCTTCGAGCTTGGCGTGAGCTTCGATGGCACGAGCGAGCGTGTCTGCGATGGCGTCGGCGTATTTGGCCACTCTCGCACGGCGTTCCGGATCTAGGGCGGTGAGCGCACCAAGCCAGCGATAAACGGTTTCGGCTAGTGCCAACAGCTTCTTGGTGTACGGAGTCAGGCTCATCTTTGGCCCTGGTGGCATGCGTTTGGAGGCTGGGGGGAAGATAGTGAGAAACGGTGCACGGGGTCTGCGACAATACACGCGTAAGTGGAACCGAGCCGGTAAAGTGCGACCGGTCAGAATTGGCGTCCAGTCTAGAGTGCCGGGGAAAATGCGGGGATAAATTATCGCAGCAGGTTTTGCGCGCCTGAGTGCTGATCGATGCTCCTGGCGAACCTCTGCCTGCGCCTGAAAGTCCGGGCGCAGGAGAGTTTTGGCCAATGGCGAGTCAGCGGACGCGCGGGTCGGCGTAGCATTCGCGCATGTATTCGCAGCGGCGTGAACCGGACAAGTGCATCATGGTGCTCTTCGCCGGACGGATAAAGTTACAGACTTCTTCGACGCCTTCAGGTGTCAGCCAACCCTGCCGGCGGCCGCGCTGTACGGCAAAGCAATCGGCTGTTTCTTCGTCTGGTCCGCGGAACTGGTGCGCGCATTCGTGGGCGTAAATCCACAATTTGACGGGCGTTGACACCCGGTCCAGCAGTTTCGGGTTCATGATGAGGAAGCCCGGATAGGCTGCGCCATAGTCGTCAAGCTGAGTGTCCAGAACGGTCGGCCTACGGCCGCAGGTTTGACGTTTGCCATCGAGTACCAGCTTGCCCGGCGCTACGATCTTGGCACCGCCGCCGACATAAGCTGCGTATTCTTCTGGCGTAGGCGGGCCTTCCGCGCGGATTGGCAACGGGAACAGCATTGATGAGGCGATGAAGATCAGAATGGCTGTCGCGACCGCCAGCGACCATGAGAGCGTCCGGACAAGCGCGTTGACTTGCTGCTGCTTGGATTGAGCAATAGCAATGGTCCGCAGGTGCGTCCTTTTCATCAAAGTTCGTGGCCCCCTGGCATTCTTGGCGTTTGCTGCTTCGATGTGGAAGGATCGCCCATGATGCTCCGAAACACAAGTTTACGGCTGGGATAATTGGGCAAACCTCGATCGCGGTTGCTAAAACAGCGCGCGTGAGGCGATTCTTGTCCGATCAGCCTGCGCGTTGATCGTTTGCGTCGTTCCATGCTTCAGCTTCGATCGCTTCCATATCGGCATCAGAAAGGCCGAAATGATGGCCGATCTCATGGATCAGGACGTGCGTGACAATTTCGCCGAGTGTTTCATCGCCGCCTGACCAATAGTCGAGCATTGGCCGACGATAGAGAAACACCATGTCGGGTTCTCTGGGCAGGTCTGAAACGCTGCGTTTGTCCATGCTGATGCCCTGATAAAGGCCTAGCAGGTCGAGCGCATTGTCAATTCCCAACTCATCGAGAATTTCATCGGTCGGGAAGTCGTCGACGCGGATCACAAGGTCTCCGCACAGTTGACGCATGTGGCCCGGCAGGCGGTTCCAAGCTGCAGCGGCCAAGCGTTCAAACACGTCAAGTGAGGGCGAGGCGGTCGCTGACCAATCGTGCGCTGTGTTCATGATTGTCACCTCGTGTCGTTGATTACGGCGCTCATCAGCGTGCTGGCGGTACTTGCGCCAAGAGGAACTGCCCGGGCCATTTAGGCTACAACACAGGATATGGAGGATTGTCTCACTGCTTGCCAGCAATCATGACAGCTTCTTGAAGGCTGAACATAAGTGTCGCATCGACCGTGCGCGGCTGGAGGAAGGTCGATAAGGGAGAAGGGCCGAGTAAAACCCGCCTCAGTTCCGCTGTCGTCTCGGGTGTGCAGCGCATGCGATCCGCCCAGGCTTCGAACTCCATTTCCTTGGCGAACTGCTCGGTCGTTTTGAGCGCGAACCCTGCACATTCGATGTTTTCACACCATTCGGCCAGGGATGGAATGTTGGCGTGGCTCGGATCGCGCATTGTTTCAAATGCGTTGTAGGTTTCAGCACATTGGCTGAGCTCGCTTTCAGGTAAATCGGGCAGGGTCGTTCGGTCGGGGGCCACATTGTCGACGATGGCGAGAATGCCACCAGACTTCAGGACACGGGCAGCCTGCGCAAGAAATGCTGGGATGTCAGGGAAGTGATGGGCTGCCAGCCTGCAGGTGACGACGTCGAATGTCTCGTCGTCGAAGGGGAGCGACGCGGCCTCTGCGTTGGCCGTTGTCATGTTTTTCAGGCCGCGCTCGGCAGCAAGCTGCGCTGAGGCTTCCAGCATTTCTTCTGTGATGTCGCTGGCGATGACTTCGGCGACGTGAGGTGCGAATGCAGCGGCCGTATGTCCCGCGCCGGTCGCTACGTCGAGCACGCGCCAGGACGGCTGCGGGTTCGTCAGCGCGACGAGGCGGGCCAGGCTTTCGCCCGATGCGTGAACTTCGCAATTCGCATAGTGCATAGCGCTTGGTCCGAACTGGCGTTCGACGAGGCTCTTGGTCATGCGTTCAGGTCCTTAGCGGGCTGCAAGTGGTTGGCCGCCACCTGTCTTCTGTTACTGGTTCGAAGCTGACAGGCTTGCGGTATTTCTGCTACCGCGTCGATGTTGTTTTTGTTTCTCAGCGATCTGCGAGGATTTGCGCATGAATATCAGATTGGGCGTTCCGTCGTTCCTTGTGTTGTGTTTTCTCGCATCGATAGCATTATCCGTTGGGACGGTGGCGCAGCCGTCGCCTGCTAGCGTCGCGGCGATTGAGCGCGGTCATTCGTTGCGGAGCGTATTGCTAGATGCCGCGCGGCCGACGTTTGTTGCCGAGACGGATGGCGATGTCGAATTCGTAGTGCGGCGCCTGACCGTCTGGGGGCCGTGGGCCTTCGGGCAGGTAAAGCCGCAGCGGCCCGGCGGATCGCCAATTGATTGGGCACGGACCGCCTACGCCGACATTCATGCGCAAGGCGATCTGGATGGGGACGGGGAAAGTTATTTTCTGCTGATCCGTCATAGTGGCGAATGGGTTGTTCACGAGTTTGCCATCGGGCCTACCGATGTCGTCTGGGCGGGTTGGGCAGAGGAGTACTACCTGCCGTCGCAAATGTTCACCGACTGAACCGGTCGCCTGATGGCGGTTGCCCAAGGTGCAGAATGCGCGGATCGCGGTCAGCCCGATCTGCTTTGCTTTCGCGCTGCCCTCTGGCTAGGCGCTCGAATGTTCCGTCGGACATCCACTTCAAGGCTTTAAAGCGCAATCTTGTCTGTTGCCATGCATGGTAGATGTGAGCGTGAGGGCTCGACGTGTCACCCTCGGCGGGCTTGGTTGCCGTCCAGTGCAGGAGTGTGAACCCAGAGGCGACAGCGGTCATCAGGACGAAGGCGCCGATCGCTGCGCTCGCGGGCCGGCCAAACAGGATGCCCCGCGCAAGAGCGAATACACCGTAGATGACGGCGGCGATCACCGCGAACATCACCAGGAACGGTGCGGCCAACATGATAATGAAGACAGCAGTTGCGAGAAACATCGACATCGACAATTCAATGCACAAAGGTCCAGAATATTCTGTTAAACCTTGCCGGAAATGGCCAGATAATGCTGCACCTCGATCCTGGCGGGATCACTCAACTTGGGGACTGATTGAAACTGTTGAGCATGCGAGGCGGCCACTGTGAGCGGAGATAAGCTGCAGGCTTTGGATGTCAAAGTGACATTGAAGGATGGCACTCCGGCAAGGTTGCGCGCCATTCGGCCTGACGACAGGGCACGGTTGCTTGAAGCCTTTCGCAACCTCGAGCCATCCACCATCTACACGCGCTTTTTCGGTTACAAGAAGTCGTTGAGCGACCAGGAACTTGAGCGCGCGATGACGTTTGAACCTTACAACCTCGTTTCGCTCGTGGTCACGATCAATCAAGGAGCCGATGAGGTCATCATCGGGAATGGCGTTTACGTTGTCGGCGATCAGCCCTCCAGTGGCGGGGGCAAGGAAAGAAGCGCGGAAGTCGCTTTCGTTGTCGAGGAAGATTTCCAAGGGCAGGGCATCGCGGGGCTGTTGATGCGACATCTGACCCAGATCGCGCGCGGTGCGGGCCTAAAGAGATTTGACGCTGATGTGCTCAGGTCCAATGGGGCGATGCTGCATGTGTTTGCGAACAGCGGGCTGCCCATGACGCAGTCGATTGTAGACGGCGATGTTCATGTCAGTTTGAAACTTTAGACAGTGCCTGAGACTTGGCCTTCAGCCCAGTCTCATAACGGTCCTTGAACCCTTCTTGGCGATTGTTTTGCGCAGAGGAGATCGTTGTCGTGTGGTCCAAACGTCAAGGAGGTGGCGTCCGGACGCTGGCAGGTGAATGATCAAGCTGCCGCGCGAGGGTACTGGGTGCCGGCGACGACGTCGGCAAGTGTGTGGCTGTCGAGGCTTTGCAAGAACGCTTCCGTCGCCTCGATCATCGCGGGCTTGAGGGCGCAGCGTGGAAGAAACGCGCAACGTTCCGCGCTGGGGTTCAGGCAGTCGACCACGGCGAAATCGGTCTCGAACATTCGCACGACCTCACCTATCGATATCGCGCCTGCCTCTGCGCCAAGGGTTACTCCGCCGCCGCGTCCGCGCTGCGTTTCGACCAGGCCCGATGCGCCAAGTCGCGCAACCAGTTTCATGACGTGGGACTTTGCAAGCGATAGCCGGCCGGCAATTTCCTCGACGGACAGCGGTTCAGTCTCCTTGGCCAGGAGCATCAAAATTCTCAGTGCGAAGTCGCTGGCTTGGCTCAGACGCATTGGCTGTGATTCCGGAGGATATAGAATTGATGTTGCATTTGCGGGCCCCGTTGCCTACTAAATGATGCATCTGATATGTATCTTATATCCGATGACCTAGACGGGAGTCTAGGTGATTTGCCGAATGAAATTTCGGCTCGGCGACTTTTTGTGTGGTGATGGAGGATAAGTGAGCGAACTCGTTGTTCGTCCAGCCATTGAGCGGCATCCGGTACATGATTCCATTTCCGAGGAGCAGATCGGAAGGTTGGTGGATTCGTTTTATGCCGACGTATGGGCGGACCCCGTGCTCGGGCCGATTTTTTCTTCGCGCATTAAGGAGCGTGATGCCCACTTGGTGAAGATGAAAAATTTCTGGTCGTCAGTGCTACTTCATACGGGCCGCTATAAAGGTCGGCCCATGCCTGCGCACGTCAAGTTGAGCGAAGTGCAGGAAGAAGATTTCGGACGCTGGCTGAGGCTGTTTGAAAAATCGGTGCGTGAGGTGTTCTCGCCTGACGCCGTGCCGTTGGTGATGGAGAAGGCCCAGAGGATTGCACAGAGTTTCTGGCTTGCCATGTTTGGCGGGCTGTCCGGTGCTCCGCCGAACTGGGCCCAAAATCAGACGTGATTGAAGTGATGCGGATTTGCTGCCGGACGACTAGGCTTACGGTTCGCGCAAAGAAAGACTGAAAGTGGGACAAACCCAATTGGAGGAAACGAAATGACGAAGAGCAGAATTGGCGGGATGATCGGTGCAGTGCTGATGGCCGGAGCCATCGGTCTTGCAGGTTCGGTGTCGTTTGCCGGCGACACAACGGAACGCGTGGCGTTCCCGAAGGACTACGCGACAACGTTTGGCAACTACCTCAGCCTCGACCGCACGCAGAACGACGATCAGGTGATCCGGTTGTTCGCAAACGAAAAGGCACTTGCGGCAGCGAAGGCGGGCGAGCCATTGCCGAGCGGTTCGGTGCTGGCCGCTGAAATCTACAAGGCGGTCAAGAACGACAAGGGCGAAGTTATCGAGAGTTCACTCGGACGCCGCGTGCGCGGACCGATGGCGGCCGTTGCCGTTATGGAAAAGCGCGATGGCTGGGGCAAGGATCTTGCCGAAGACGTTCGCAATGGCGATTGGGATTTTGCGATCTTCAAGCCGACGGGTGAGCGCATCGCAGGCAAGGACATTAACTCCTGCCGGTCGTGCCACGCGCCTTTGACCGATACGCAGCATCTGTTTTCGCTGGAGCATCTTTCGGCGAAGTGACAAGAGCCCGATTTTTCTGTTCGCTTGCTCACGTAAATTTCGCAGAACGGCCTCCGGCGGAGTTCATCCGCCAGGGGCCGTTTTCGTTTTGGCGTTCGCGATCCGTCGCGCGAACAGCAATGGGCTCAGTCCGGCGAGCAGGATGATGGCGAGCCCAAAGGCGGTGGGCGTATCGGGGAGTTCATCGAATATGAGCCAGCCGAGGAGCGTTGCGGCGATGAGCTGGCTGTAAACGAGAGGTGCCAATGTTGCGGCCCTGACGATGCCGAATGCGATGATCGCGAGAAGGTTTCCAATGGCAGACGACGCGCCGGAGCCCAACAGCAATTCCGGGCTTTGCAAGCCGTGTTCGAGAAGATCGCTTACGGCAAGTGGTGCCAAGAGCAACATGCCAACGCCGAGCTGGCCTGCCAGTTGCGCCAGCGGTGGACCGACGCGCGAGGTCCAGCGGGTCGCTGCGAGATAGCAGCCATAAAGGCATCCTCCGGCCAGAGCCAGCAGTTGGCCCGGTGCGATCGTGCCGCTAAGAATGCTTGCCGGCTTTATGACGAACAGGACACCGATAAACCCTGCCACCACGGCTGTCCATTCGGCGCGGCTCACAGGTTCCTTGATAACCAAGCGGGCGAGTAGCGTCGCGATTGCAGGGCCGATGAAGAAGGCACCGAAGGCATCGGCAAGCGGGATCATGCCGACGGAGGTGATGATGCAGGCGATGGTAGCGGCGATCAGCGAGCCGCGCAGCACTTGCGCTCCCCAGAACTGCCTTGTGAGATTACGGCATTTGCCGGCCATGAATGCGATTGGAAGCACCATTGCCAGGCCAATGGCAAAACGGGTCCAGGCGATAGTGAAGCTGGAGTATGAGGTTTCGACGAGCGCCAATTTGGCGAAGCTGTCGCCCAGAGGGATAAATATCATGCCAGCCGTCATGAGTGCGGCGGCCTTTAGCGATGCATTGTGATCTGGTGGCGGGCTTGTCGTCATTATTGGAGTGCCCGACTTGACCGAGATGTTTGGAAGATGGCTGGGTGAGAGAGGCAGGCAACCGCTTTGGACTTGCGAGCTCTGCTTGTCGAGTAAATGATTTCGAATAGTCAGTCGGCGTTCGAAAGCCGAACCGGGAGATGGACAGACGGAAACGATGCGAAACGTTGCAATAGGCAAGTGTGATACGGTTTGGCCGTTGTGCATGCGGTGGCGGCAGGTGCGGCTCTCAGGTTGCTTCAGAGCGTTAATGGATTGGCGGAAGTCATGGAAGCATTTTTCAAGTCCCTTCTCGGCATCGCGCCAGAGCAACTTCAATCCGGGATTATCGGGCGGGTCATCCATGTTCTAGGGGCAGTGTTTGCGGCGGCCCTTGGGCTTGCGATCTTGTTGATCGAGCCGGAGGCCATCCAGACCGGGGCCAATCCTGGTAATGAGGTAGAAGGCATTCCGTTCACTTCAAAGCTTGTATTTGCCGGGCTGATGTTCGCCATCGCGGTGATTTTGGTCCGGCAGGCGTTTCAATCGGACAAGACAAAAAATTAGGCGCGTGCCGGTCGGCACGCGCCCTTGTCTGCGAATGTTCGTCTATCGATGTGTCAGGCTTTGCCGTCGTACGCGCGAATGTCGACGAAGTGGCCTTCCAAGGCTGCTGCCGCAGCCATCACCGGTGATACGAGGTGCGTGCGGCCCTTGAAGCCCTGGCGGCCTTCGAAGTTGCGATTTGAGGTCGACGCGCAGCGCTGGCCTGGCTTCAACTGGTCGGGGTTCATACCGAGGCACATGGAGCAACCGGGTTCGCGCCATTCAAAGCCTGCTGCGGTGAAGATCTTATCGAGGCCTTCTGATTCGGCCTGTGCCTTAACAAGGCCAGAGCCTGGGACGATCATTGCGTAGTCTAGGCGGTCTGAAATCTTCTTGCCTTCGACGACCTTTGCGACTGCGCGCAAATCCTCGATGCGGCCGTTCGTGCAGGAGCCGATCCAGACAACTTCAACGGGGATGTCTGTAACCTTGGTGCCGGACTTGAGGCCCATGTATTCGAGCGCGCGCTGCATCGAGGCACGCTTGTTTTCGTCTGTCAGGCTTGCGGGGTCGGGCACGGTTCCAGTGACGGCCACGACGTCTTCCGGGCTGGTGCCCCAGGTGATTATGGGCGGCAGCTTGGCGGCATCGAGCCGGATCTCCTTGTCGAAGTGCGCGCCTTCGTCCGAGTAGAGCGTTTCCCAATATTTCATCGCCATGTCCCAGGCTGCACCTTTGGGTGCCTTGGGCCGGCCTTTTAGGAACTCATAGGTTTTTTCATCAGGCGCGATCAGGCCGGCGCGCGCTCCGCCTTCAATGGTCATGTTGCAGACCGTCATGCGGCCTTCCATCGAGAGATCGCGAATCGCCACGCCCGCGTATTCGATGACGTGGCCGGTTCCGCCGGCGGTGCCGATTTCGCCGATGATGGCCAGGATGATGTCCTTGGCTGTCACGCCGTCAGGAAGCTTGCCATCGACGACGACGCGCATGTTCTTGGCTTTTTGCTGGACCAGCGTCTGGGTTGCCAGAACGTGCTCGACTTCGGATGTGCCGATGCCGTGAGCAAGCGCGCCGAATGCGCCGTGGGTCGAGGTGTGGCTGTCGCCGCAGACGATGGTTGTGCCCGGAAGCGTGAAGCCCTGTTCAGGGCCGACGACGTGGACGATGCCCTGTCTGCTGTCGCGCTCGTTGAAATACTCAACGCTGAAGTCGGCTGCGTTCTTGGCGAGCGTTTCGACCTGGATGCGGCTTTCGGGGTCGTCGATGCCCTTCGAGCGATCGGTTGTCGGCACGTTATGATCGACCACGGCCAGCGTTTTTTCGGGGGCGCGGACTTTGCGCCCGGTCATGCGCAAGCCTTCAAACGCCTGTGGGCTGGTCACCTCGTGAACGAGATGGCGATCGATATACAAAAGGCAGGTGCCGTCGTCGCGCTGATCCACGATGTGGTCGTCAAAGATCTTGTCGTAAAGCGTTTTTGCCATGGGTGCGTCTCAGGTCCTGCCTGGAATGTTCTTGTTTGCCGGATTGATTGCCCGCGCGAAGTTCTCAGCGCGGTCTTCCAGTAGATAGCGACTGGCGGGGCGGTTCGCAAACCCTTGCGTTCAGTTGGCCCGGGATTGCTTCGCGTAAGTGGGGTGCAGCAGGCAAAAAAATAGGCCGGCATTCCGAGTTTCGGAAGGCCGACCAGCAGTAAAAAATACGAAGAGGAAGAGGAACCTCGCGGCGGTGGCAATCGACCACGGTGCCCTTTCTTCCCATGGGCTCTTGATAGAGTGTGACTGTATTACAGACCAGCCTAAAGTGCACCGACTTTCGTCTAACGACATACAAAGTGAACGTTTCTGAGGTGTGTCAATATTTCCAGTGCCGGGCCTTGGAAACGAGGAAGTCGCGCAGGACTTGTACCTTCTTCGATCCTTTCAACTCCTCGGGGTAGACGTACAGGATCGGCAGCGACGGCGTGTCGATAGCGGTAAGGACGGGCACGAGGTCGGTTTCGCCTTCAGTGAGGTAATCGGGCAGGACGCCGATGCCTATGCCGGCTCGAATGGCATACTTCATCGCAACGACCGAATTCACGCGGAAAGCGGGAGCGCGCGCCGGGCTGTTTGGGCGGCCGATGGTTTCTATCCAGGTCAAGGCTGTCAGGTGTTGGGCTGGCGGGCCGCTGTATGAAACAAGCCGGTGGTTGTCCAGGTCTTCGATCCCGTTTGGCGACCCCATCTTGCGGAGATACTGGGTCGAAGCGTAGGCGTGGACCTGCATTGTAAAGAGCGGGCGGCGGATCAGGTCGGGGTTTTCGGGTTCGCGAATCCAGATGGCAACGTCGGCTGCACGCATGGCGATGTCGATTTGATCGTCGTTGAGGATCAATTCGACTTTGATCTCCGGATAGAGATCCATGAAATCGCGCAGGCGCTGGGTGACCCAGATGGTGCCCAGGCCGACGGGGGCGGTGATGCGCAGATCGCCCGTTGGTTTCGTCGTTGCATCAGCCAACAGCGTTTCGGCCGTCATGAGCTTGCTCATGACTTCAGACACGGTGTTGAAGAGCATCTCGCCCTGCTCGGTGAGCACGAGGCCGCGGGCATGCCGGTGAAACAGCGGTAATTTCAGGTCTTTTTCGAGCGAGGAGACCTGACGGCTGACAGCCGACTGGCTCATGTTGAGGGTGTCACCGGCGTGCGTAAAGCTGCCTGCTTCGGCGGCGGCGTGAAATATACGGAGCTTGTCCCAGTCCATCGGCCGACCAATCCAGACGTTTCATTCCGGCGGAATTGCCAAAAAGCTTATGGCGCCTCTGACATGCGCCATTGTCTAAGCGTCAGACTATAATCAATGGCCTGCGCGCTGCCGATCTCGTGTTTTTCGCAGCAGGACTTGGCAAAGCCGTTTGCTACGTCGCTTTCGCTATTCTGCTGCTTCGGCGGCCGTTTCGAGTTCTGCGAGGTAACGCTCGGCCTCCAGGGCTGCCATGCAACCCATACCTGCCGCCGTAACGGCCTGGCGGAAGATATCATCGGTTACGTCGCCGGCGGCATAGACGCCCGGGATCGTTGTTGCAGTCGAATCCGACGCCGTAATCAGGTACCCGGACCGCTTCATTTCCAACTGACCCGCAAACATCTCGGTAGAGGGGGCGTGGCCAATGGCGATAAAGACCCCGTCGGCCGGCCTGTCGGTGATTTCGCCGGTGTTCACGTTCTTCAAGCGAACGCCCGTCACGGATTTGGGATCGGCATTGCCAACGACTTCTTCGAGCGTGTGGTCCCAGATGACTTCAACCTTGGGGTTTTTCATCAACCGGTCTTGAAGGATTTTTTCCGCGCGGAAGCTGTCGCGGCGATGGACGACGGTTACCCGGCTGGCGAAGTTCGTTAGGAAGATTGCTTCTTCAACCGCGGTATTGCCGCCGCCGATGACGACCACTTCCTTGCCCTTGTAGAAGAAGCCATCGCAGGTGGCGCAGGCGGAAACACCATAACCCTTGAATTCTTCTTCAGTCGGGATGCCGAGCCAGCGGGCCTGGGCGCCGGTGCAGATGATCAGTACGTCGCAGGTGTATACGTCGCCTGAATCGCAGTTGAGCTTGAAGGGGCGCTGGTGCAGGTCAACCGAGGTGACATGCTCCATGATGATCTCAGTGCCGACGTGTTCGGCCTGCGCCTGCATCTGTTCCATGAGCCAGGGGCCCTGGATGGCTTCGGCGAACCCGGGATAGTTCTCGACATCGGTCGTGATCGTGAGCTGGCCGCCGGGCTGGCTGCCCTGGATCACCACGGGATTGAGCATGGCGCGGGCAGCGTAGATCGCGGCTGTGTAGCCGGCGGGGCCCGAACCGAGAATGAGAACTTTGATATGCCGGGTGTTGGACATTGACCGGGACTTTCCTTCTTAGGCGCGTGTGACGCGATGGTCTTGTAATGGCCTGACGATGAGTGCGTTGCGCGATGGCTGTGGCCGGTCTTACGCCTCACGATCTGGCCGTCAATGGGGGCAAATACGGTTTTGCCAGTCATTGTGGAAACTGCAACGCGCGATCTCAGCACCGGCATTGCGGATGCAGGTCGAGCGGCATTGGAGCCAATGGCTGGTTTGCTGCGCGATAACTTGGTCTGCAATATCACAGTGGTCAATCGTGCGTGCACGAAGGTTTGATTGGAGGATGCCACTCAGGGCAGGGGCTCGAAGCCGGCGGACCTGCTGCGATCGCGCGTGCTGTGGGCTTCACGCGCGACTGCTAGAGGCTTGGGCGGCATGGGGCCCAATGGGAGCTGTTGTCTGAGAGCAACAATGGCGGCGGGAACGGG
>CAYGRH010000072.1:0-12023 GCA_964352165.1 uncultured Hyphomicrobiaceae bacterium
GATGATCAGTTTTTTCGGCATTGAAGCTCCCGCGATCCGCTTCCTGGCCTTCTGGACTACCAGAGGACGCGCATAGTTAAACCACCTATCCCGTAGGGGATACATCGAGTGTGCGCTGCGGGAAAGGGCGACATTTGGCGTGACCGCTGACTTTCTGCAGGTTTGTTCGAAAATCAGGCATCCAGAAAGCCTGAAATAAGTCGGACATTGAACGCGGAGGCTCGGCGAAGTCTAATCGTCGCGCTTACGATACTGCATCCGGTCGGACCGACATTCGGCCGGGAGAGGAGTAACAAGTGACGGGACTTTTTGTCTATGACGCTGACCTTCGATGAGACCCGCGCGAAGCGAGTCATCTGGCTCTCCGTATTCGGCGGTGGATTGCTGACGCTGATCGGCGTGCGGTTTTTATTGGTGCCTCAGTCGGCAGCCATGACATTCGGACTGGCACCTGGTTTTGCCGGTCACGAGATGCATTATGTTGTGGGCTTGCGCGATATTTGGCTCGGGGGAATGGCCATCGCTTTCGCCTTGCTCCGGGAATGGCGGGCGCTGGCGTTGTGGTTCATCGGAGCGGCGGGGTGCTGCTTTATTGATTCAGTTATTGTCGCAGCTTCAAGCGCCAACCCGTTCGCAATGGCATTTCACATCGGCTCAGGTGTTTTTTGCGCATTCATAGCGCGGGCCTCGTGGGCGCTGGCGCGGCAAAAAGCTCAAAATTTCCCATGATCAATGGAATATCCGCGCTATTGCCGCTGGTTTGTACGTAATTTGGGCGCTGAACGGGCTGCGCCGTTAGGGTAAACCCGGCTGGGCGGATTTGGCGTTGCCGTCTCACGCTTAACCTCTGCATTGGGCTGTTGTGGCGGTGGGGCGCTTTTGCTGGCAATGAATTCAGCCAGACCTGCCTCTGGCACGGGAATTTGGCTTGTTCCTAGCCTCAATGCCGCCATTCGCAGACGACAAATTACTTATGGACATCCCCACGGATGCTCCGGTTGCCTGCTCTAGGAGTTGACCGCGCATGATCGATAACCTGTTTCTGCTCGCCGTTGCCTCATTCGGCCTGGGCCTGAGCTTATGCACGTATCGAATGTTTGCGCGGCGGAACAACTGGCCGATGGGCGCGCTGCAGGCCGATCTGCCGGTCGTGCCGGTCCTGATCGGCGTCATTGCGGCGCTGTCCGGGCTCTTGTTCGCGGCTGCGCGCGGACCGGAATACGGTGGCTGGATCATCGTTGGATGCGGCTTCCTGTTGGCCCTGTTCTGGACCGGATTTCTGCGTGTCGGATCGCAGATTTCCTTGTTCATTGCCCCGATTGTAACCGCCTTCCTCCTGGTCGGCTGGCTTGCCGCGCCGCTCGGGTATGCCGAACCGGGCTGGGCCTACAAGAACCCGTCTGACTACTTCAGAGGTTCTGAGGTTCCGCCTAATAACTAAGCGCCTCGCTGCCCCCTGCCACTGTGCCCAACCGACCGCTTTGGCCGTGATTTCTTACGGCGGGCACCTCTTGCGAGCTTGGTTCCACCAAGACAACCATTTGTCGCGCATGTCGCGCCTGCGCCCTGCTTACGATGCATCAGGCTGAGAGCGCTCGTGGCTGTTGCGGCGATTGGCGGGTTGGACAAATGACTAGCATCAGCGCGTGATGTCCGGCGTTGAACATCGCGCGATCCTCAAGTAACCCTGTCAGCGGTCCGTTGGGCTGTGTTTGCGCATGGGTTTTCGCGGCGCACCTAAACGGAAATTGCCTCACCGCTCGATTGCCCGCCATCTGGGACATTTAGCGTTGATCAGGAGTATTTCGCCTCATGGCCGTCCGCCGCCTGCATCCCGAACAGCCGCCCAGCTTCGCGTTCACAGAAGAAAACCTCGCCTGGGCCGAAGCCAAGATTGCCGATTATCCGCCGGGCAAGCAGGCATCCGCTGTCATTCCGTTGCTCTGGCGTGCGCAGGAACAACATGACGGCTGGCTGCCGGAACCCGCGATCCGCTACGTCGCCGAAATGCTCGATATGCCTTACATCCGGGTGTACGAAGTCGCGACCTTCTACACGATGTATCAGCTCGGACCTGTCGGGAAAGTTGCCCACGTCCAGGTTTGCGGCACGACGCCCTGCATGCTGCGCGGCTCCAATGACATCATCAAAGTCTGTAAGACACGTATTGCCCCCCATCCGCATGAGTTGTCCGCCGACGGGCAATTTTCATGGGAGGAAGTCGAGTGTCTGGGCTCGTGCGCCAACGCGCCGATGGTGCAGATCTGGAAGGACACCTACGAGGATCTGACTCCGGAATTGTTCGAGGCAGTCCTCGATGGTTTCGCCAATGGCACGCCGCCATCTCCGGGATCGCAGATCGGGCGGACTGCGTCCTGTCCGGCCGGTGGCCCCACCACGCTGACCGATCCTGAAATCTACAGCCGTCGTTCGACGTTTGCTTCCACGCAGGCGCCGGAAGCTTCTGACCCAGCGGCGTCCGGTGAAGGCGAGGCCTTGATTGCGGAACGGCCTGCGCCAACGAACGAGGCTACTTTGATTTCAGATGACGCCAAGCCCGTTGCGCTGGATGCGCCGCGCGGCGGCAAGGCCGATGACCTCAAGCGCATCAGCGGGGTCGGGCCCAAACTCGAAGGTGTCTTGAACGAGCTTGGTATCTTCCACTTCGACCAGGTCGCCTCCTGGACGCCTGAGACTGTCGCCTGGGTCGACAACTACCTCAGCTTCAAGGGCCGCATCGACCGGGAAGACTGGATCGCGCAGGCCAAGAAGCTTGCTGCCGAGGATGCAGGGTAATGAGGATTTCGCTCGTGGGGGGCATTTTGTTGCCGCTTGCGATCATAGCCGCAGGGATCGCAATGGCGGTGGCGCGAGACGAGCCACTCTGGTTGATCTATTGTTCGCTACTTGCAATTGCCACGGGCATGCTGGCCCGACGAACGACCGGGAGCTAACCTGAGAATGCTCGCTGACAAAGACCGTATCTTCACCAACCTTTATGGCTTCCACGATGCCGGGCTGGCCGGTGCACGGGCGCGCGGCGCCTGGGACAACACCAAAGCCCTCATCGAAAAGGGGCACGACTGGATCATCGACGAGGTCAAGTCGTCGGGCCTGCGCGGACGCGGTGGAGCCGGGTTCCCAACGGGCCTGAAATGGTCGTTTATGCCGAAGAATGATCCTCGTCCGTCCTACCTCGTCATCAATGCGGACGAATCTGAACCCGGCTCGTGCAAGGACCGCGAGATCCTGCGCCATGATCCACACCTGCTGATTGAAGGGGCGCTGATCGCGTCCTTCGCGATGCGTGCGCACGCCAGCTACATCTACTTCCGCGGTGAATACATCCGCGAGCGCGAACGCTTTCAAGCCGCCGTCGATGAAGCCTATCGCGCCGGGTTGATCGGCAAGAACAACATCCACGGATGGGACTTCGACCTTTACGTGCACCACGGGGCTGGTGCCTACATCTGCG
This sequence comes from uncultured Hyphomicrobiaceae bacterium, assembly GCA_964352165.1. Classification (GTDB taxonomy): domain Bacteria; phylum Pseudomonadota; class Alphaproteobacteria; order Rhizobiales; family Hyphomicrobiaceae; genus CAYGRH01. The sequence continues at coordinate 3,476 of CAYGRH010000072.1, forward strand.
GTGAAGAAACTGCGATGATTGAAAGCCTCGAGGGCAAGAAGGGGCAGCCGAGATTGAAGCCGCCGTTCCCGGCGGGCTGCGGGTTGTATGGTGCGCCAACGACGGTGAATAACGTCGAATCGATTGCAGTGGTGCCCGACATCCTGCGGCGCGGTTCGTCCTGGTTTTCCTCGCTCGGCAAACCCAACAACACCGGTACGAAGCTGTTCCAAATTTCCGGCCACGTCGAACGTCCATGCGTCGTCGAGGAGGAAATGGGCATTCCTCTGCGTGAACTTCTCGAAAAGCATGCCGGTGGCGTGCGTGGCGGATGGGGCAATCTGCTGGCGGTGATCCCCGGTGGGTCTTCGGTGCCTTGCGTCCCGGCTGACGTCTGCGATGAATTAACGATGGATTTCGATACGCTGGCCAAGCACAAGTCGGGACTTGGAACGGCAGCGCTGATCGTTATGGACCGGTCCACGGACATCATCCGGGCGATTGCGCGCATCTCGTATTTCTACAAGCATGAGAGTTGCGGGCAGTGCACGCCGTGCCGCGAGGGCACTGGCTGGATGTGGCGCGTACTCGAACGCATGGCCGAGGGCCGGGCTGAAATACGCGAAATCGACCTGCTGTTTGATGTGACGAAACAGGTTGAGGGGCACACAATCTGCGCACTTGGCGATGCGGCTGCCTGGCCGATCCAGGGTCTCATCAGGCACTTCCGGCCGGAGATCGAAGCGCGAATCGACAGCTATCATGCGGCTCATACGGAAGCGGCTGAGTAACCGCGCGGGTTTACGCTCGGGGCATCGCCGGCGAAAACGCAATCAGGCGGGATAGTACTCACATCGTTCAAGGCCGCGCGTTCAGGTCGACCGTCGTCGTGACGGTCTGTGTCTCGAACCAGTCGATTGCGGCTTCTGCCCAGCCAGGCGGTATGACGTGTGCGCCAGGGTGCAGCGTTAGCCGCAGGTCCGTTCCGGGGGAGCACGCGGTCCAGTTTCGCGTCCAGCTCTCCCCTTCGCTGAACCGCTTGGCGGGCACAGGGAATGCGCAGCCGTTGACTGTGCGCCAAATTCCCAAACCGGCAAATATATCGCCCTGAACCATGCTGCTTGTTCCTAACGTGCGGCCTTCCAGTGGCACCGTTCCGTCGGCCCAGCCGTGCGTATGGAATAGCCTTACTGGTCCTGTGCAGGTCTCGGGCAATGGGCTCCAAAACCCTCCGGCAATCGGCGCATAGGCTGCGAACGCTTGCGGGTTCTGACAGGCGATATCCCAGACCATCGAACCGCCGCGGGAGAAGCCGGTGAGCAGAATCCGTGCGGGGTCGAGTTTGAGCCGTTGTTCGATGTCGGCTAGCACAGCCTGGAGGAAAGCAAGTTCGTCGCGCCTAGGGCGTATGGATTGGTCACGAACTGACCAATCGCGTTTGCCGCGCGGACTGACGAGCCCGTTCGGCGCGATCAGAACGTAACCGCGTGCGATAATCTGTTCGGCGAGACGCTTGTTTTTGAGGACCGACTTGCCTGAACTCGACCAACCGTGCAGGTGGATCAGGACGGGGTAGCCCTCCGGCCCCGGCGGCGTGCCCGGGACAGCAACGTAGTATTCGCCCGACGCGACCGCACAAGGGCGTTCAATGTCGCCACATGGGCTGCCGGTTGCCTCACGGGTAAGCTCCTCAGGGACTGCTGTTGGCTGCTGGCCTGCGCTGGCCTCGACGCTACAGGCGAGCGCGATGGCTACTGCCAAGATAAATACGCTACGGGCCAAGCACGCACCTCCCCCAGGATCACTTATTGCGATGGGAGGAGAGCACGATAGGCGACGTCTGTCAGGTGAGACGTTCGCCTTGTTTTTTTGACGCTAGGAAAAACGGACCGGCGCTGTGATCGCGGACCGGTCGGTCCTGCTCAGAGCCCGAAGAACCAGCCCCTCTTCCTGGCGCGGCGGGCTTGAGGGTTGGTTGTGCTGGGTGCGACTTCCTCGGCTTCTTCGAACCCTCGGCCTGGGTTGTCGGCGTCGGCGGGTGCGCCCCAGCTTCCGGCGACATCGTCCACCTTGGTCAGGCGGTTGATAATCATTTGCTCGGACATTGGCACGGTGAACGAATAACGTCCGTGACGCGTGCGGTAGATCATGCCCTTGTCGCAAAGGGCTACAAGGTGCTGGTTGGCCTGGGAACTTGTGAAGGCGCTCTCACTCGCCTCAGCCAATTCCTGGGCGGAGAAATCCCCAGCCCAATCTCCCGGACGCTGGGCTGCGATCGCCAGGAGTTCGCGTTGCTTGTCGGATGTGCGGTTCCAGCGAGCCGAAAACAGTCCGGCATCGAGCCGGTCCATCACCGAGGGGTCTGGGAACTGATCAGGTGCCAGGATGCCGCCGTTGCGAAGCATCTGTTCGACGAGTTCCTTGCCGAAGAACTGTATGAGGTAAGGGTATCCGCCTGTGAGTTCGGCGACCTTATACACGAGTTCCTTTCCGGGATAGAGCGGCGGGCTGATGCCAGTCAACGGTTGGGCAATGGCGGTCAGGGTGTCGTCCCGGCTGAGGCGCTCCAGGCGCATCACGTTGAACATGCGCTCGGTGTAGGTTCGCGTTGCCGTCAGGGCGTCGAAGACCTGCGGCAGGCCGCAGAGGACGAGGATTACGGGGACGGTCGAGTCCTGCTTTTGCAGCATGGCGATCGTTTCGACCAGCAGGGACATCGGGTACTCATTGCGGTCCACATGGTCTATCAGGCACTGGGCTTCATCGTAAGCGAGGACCAGACCGGAGCATTTGCAGGCCTTTGCAAAAGTTATGGCTTTCAGGAATGCCGCCTTCAATCGGTCGCTTGTCAGACCGGGGGTGCGTTCGTAGACCTGCTTGAGGTCTGCGAAGACCTTCGAGGTGACGTCATTTTCCTCGCCGTCGAGTCCGGCTTTGACGCGCAAAGCGGCATTTGCGGGAATGCGCGCTGAAATTGATGTTGCAAGATCCGTGATGATCCGGATCGCAAGGCGGTCTTCGGTAAGGGAAGCTGATTCTGAGAGATCGTTTCCTGCCCACAGCCAGTTTGCTTCGTTTCCCACCATCTTGAGGTGTTCGAGAAGGACGGTTTTGCCGAACCCGCGAAGGCCGGTGACCAAAATGTTTTCGGTCGCGAAGTCCTGGCGGACGAGGGCGCGGAAATGGTCGAGTTCTGCCCTGCGACCACCAAAATATGGGGGGATGTGGCCCGCGCCTGGGCGGTAGGGGTTGTCGATAAACGCCTTCCCATTGGCCTTGCCGAGTCCCGGCCCATCGATGTTCATATTTCGCTCCCAGCTTATTTTTTATTCGCTTGATTTCGGTGTCTGCGTTCGCAGTTCATAATTCTTGAAACGCCTTCTCTGCACGGCCTGCTGCGATATTCGCCACATTCGGTCGCTGCGTAGGCCCTTCCCAGCCGCTTCCCAGATGCACTTCTGCAGGCAGCCGTGTGCTGCTGGCCAACCGGCGTTAACCCGTTGCCATAACCGCCAGTAATAGTTGCGAGAAAATTGTGCCGATTGCCGATGGGTTGACGATGAGCACCGCAATCAGAACCACAAAAGATGGTATAGCCAGTCCGGCCAGAATTCCGATGATCAAGGCGTACGCCATGAAGAACTTATCGGCGGGCCGTGCTGTCTTTTTTCCTGCCGCCCTGGTTCCAGTCGTATGATCGTTTTGCGGTCTGGGGCGTGCTGATTTCGCCGGTTTTGTGCGTCTGGATTTGAAGCGAACCGAGTAGCGGATGTCAGCTTCGCTCAACTCGGTTTCCGGAATGGGAAGCCTGCTCCATTGGGCAATGGGATTTCTTTCGCGCGGCCATGCAGCAGCTTCATGATCACGCGCTTGAATGGCTTCCAGTCGCTGCGCCGAACTCGACCCCCGCATTTTCCCTCCACTACGAAAAGCAACAATAATCGCCCGCCCGACGCGGATAATTATCGGATTGATGCTTGGTAGCAACGGTTTTGACGTGTCCGGAATAAGCCTGTGAGGTAACACTGATCCGTCGTGAACGCCGGTAATTAACTGTTTCTGCACGCGGATGGCGAGTTCAGCTCTGCTGGAGGTTTAGGCTTTTGAACTGCGTAAACCTGCCTATACGTCCGAAGGCGAATACATTTTGTCGCAGTTTTTGACCTGGCAAACCGTAGCGATGAAAGTCCTCTAATTCTACCCTGGGTTGCGCTATTCACTTTTACGTGATTAGGCCGAATTCGTATCAATTCTGTTAACAACTCCGCGGTCTGATCGGTCAAGGGGGAGAGCCAAATGCGCTAACCCTCAATTGGACATTGTTTTTCTAACACCGCGGTAGCGGCGCTTTTTTGCACAGATTTTTCCGTTATCGATCGCAGTGGATTGGCGGTGCGTTGGTCTGAAACCCGCTTGAATTGCATACTCAGACGACGGTGTTGAAGACCGGGCAATGGGGCCGGCAGTGCACGCTGCTTTGGTAGCGGTTCAGTTCAAAGAAATGTCGCCAACGCCTATCGGTCGATCTCGCCAAAGACGATGTCGAGGGAGCCCAGGATTGCCGAGACGTCAGCAAGCATGTGGCCTCTGTTCATGAAATCCATGGCGGCCAAATGCGGGAAGCCGGGCGCGCGGATCTTGCAGCGGTAGGGCTTGTTTGAGCCGTCCGCCACGAGATAGACGCCGAATTCGCCTTTCGGGGCTTCGACGCAGGCGTAAACCTCGCCCTCAGGCACGTGGAAGCCTTCGGTGTAGAGTTTGAAGTGATGGATCAACGCTTCCATCGAGCGCTTCATCTCGCCGCGTTTGGGCGGCACGACCTTGGAGTTGGTGACGGTGTGCGGACCCTGTCCTTCTGGTGAGCGGAGCTTGTCGCAGGCCTGTTTCATGATCTTCACGCTCTCGCGCATTTCCTGCATTCGGATCAGATAGCGATCATAGCAATCGCCGTTCTTGCCGATGGGTATGTCGAAATCGAATTCTTCGTAGCGCTCATAGGGCTGGGATTTGCGCAAGTCCCACGCAGCGCCCGAACCACGCACCATGACGCCGGAGAAGCCATAGTCGAAACAATCGACGAGGCTGACGACGCCGATGTCGACGTTGCGCTGTTTGAAGATGCGGTTATGGGTCAGCAGCCCTTCGATGTCATCGCACACGCCAAGGAAGGGATCGCACCAGTTGTAGATGTCGTCGATCAATTCCGGCGGCAGGTCCTGATGCACGCCGCCGATGCGGAAATACTTGGCGTGCATGCGGCTGCCCGAGGCGCGTTCGTAGAACACCATCAGTTTTTCGCGTTCTTCAAAGCCCCAGACCGGTGGTGTCAGCGCGCCCACGTCGAGCGCCTGGGTCGTGATGTTCAGCATGTGAGAGAGGATGCGCCCGATCTCTGAGTATAGGACCCTGATGTAGCTGGCACGGGTTGGGATCTCGATGCCGAGCAGCCGCTCCGCCGCCATACAGAAGGCATGCTCCTGGTTCATTGGCGCGACGTAGTCGAGGCGGTCGAAATAGCCGATGGCCTGCAGGTAGGTCTTGTGTTCGATCAGCTTTTCCGTGCCGCGGTGAAGCAGGCCCACATGGGGGTCGACGCGCTCCACGACCTCACCGTCGAGTTCAAGCACCAGACGCAGGACGCCATGCGCTGCGGGGTGCTGAGGACCAAAGTTGATGTTGAACGGGCGGATGTCTGTTTCGGCCATTGTGTGAGGTCCCTGTTAGTCCTTAGGCGTTTGGCCTGCAAATTGGGCGAACACTTCCGCCCCCGTCATTTTTTGCGTGTCACCCGCAAACGCATAAGCGTCAGACTTTTCGTCGATGAAGATCTCGGTCGTCAGTTTCTGGTTTGCATGGTCATCGAGGGCACCTGCGGATACGGCGATGTGACTGCCATCCTGCATGCGCCAAAACAAGACCGATCCACACGTCCCGCAGAAGCAACGTTCGCCGTAGGGTGAGGATTTGAAGACCTTCAACCCTGTCTCGTCGTGCAATTCGAGGCCGTGAGCCCCTTCGAGGACCACGAAAGGGCCACCGGACCATCGCTGGCACATGCCGCAGTGGCACGCGCCAAGAGCGACCTGCCCGTTGTCATCGGTTTCGGCTTTGACCGTGAATGACACCTCTCCGCAAAGGCATCGACCATTCAGGTCCTGAAAGGTTGCTGTCATCAGCTCAATTCCTTCACGTTTGCCGCTTTGGCCTTCGCGTTGACCTTTGATTTGAACCGGTCCCATGGAACGACCATTCTCTGGTGCGTGCCCTGGCCGATCATGTCGATGCCGTCGTGGGCCTTGACTGCAAATGTGATGCGTCGGCCTTCAATGGCAGTGCATTCGGCCTCGACCGTTACGGTCTGCCCCGGCAGCGTGGCGGCTGAGTGGGACACGTCGATATGAATACCGAGGGAACCTTCGCCTTCGTCCATATGCGGTGCCAAAAGCTTTAGGGCGCACCACTCCATCAGGCCGACGTGGAACCCGGTCGCGAAAACAGCCGGCATCGTGGAGAATTCGGTTGCCTCGGGATAAAGAGCGGGAACGGTTTTCGTCTCAGGGATTTTGAACTCGAACGAGTAGCGCGCTCCGGGTTTCAGCGTGTCCTTCATGACCGGCCTCAGGTCTTTGCCGCTGGTGGGCCGGCTGGCGGTTTGCCGGAGGCCTTTTCATCGCCCGGCAGCACATACTGTGTGCCTTCCCACGGGCTTTCGAAATCGAAGTCGCGAAATTCCTGAGTGAGTTTTACGGGTTCGTAGACGACGCGCTTGCGGGTGTCGTCGTAACGGACCTCAACGTATCCGGTGAGCGGAAAATCCTTGCGCAGGGGGTATCCCTGGAAGCCGTAGTCCGTCAAAAGCCGGCGGAGGTCGGGGTGACCTGAAAACAAGATGCCGTACATATCGTAGGCCTCTCTCTCATACCAGTCGGCGGCCGCGAATACGTCGATGACGCTTGGGACCGGGCTTGATTCGTTGGTTTGAAGTTTCACCCTGATCCGCTGATTATTTCGCGGGCTCAGCAAGTGGTAGACGACATCGAAGCGGTTTTCTCTTGCAGGCCAATCCACGCCGCAGATGTCGATCAGGATTTCAAAGCGGCAGCGATGGTCATCGCGCAGGAACTTCAATACCTGTGGGATGGAGCCGCGCTCAACGTAGATGGTGAGTTCACCGAAGGTGACCTCGTAGCGCGTGCAGCTCGCGGCAAGCTTGGCGGCGATGATGTCGCCTAGATCGTGCAGCACTTCATCCAAGGGCCTGTCTCCGGGTCGTCCTATGCCGCGCGATGCGGCCAGAATTTAATGGTCGGTCTAGCGTAATGAAGGGTCCGGATTAAGGGCCCGTCAGCGCGCGATGGTGCCCGTGCGGCGGATCTTTCTTTGCAAAAGCAGAACGCCGTAAAGCAGCGCCTCGGCCGTCGGCGGGCAGCCTGGTACGTAGACGTCGACGGGTACAATGCGGTCACATCCGCGTACCACGGCGTAGCTGTAGTGATAGTAACCTCCGCCGTTAGCGCATGAGCCCATCGAGATGACGTACCGCGGCTCCGGCATCTGGTCGTAGACCTTGCGCAGGGCAGGCGCCATCTTGTTGGTCAGCGTGCCTGCAACGATCATGACGTCGGATTGGCGTGGGGACGCGCGTGGAGCAAACCCGAAGCGTTCCAGGTCATAACGCGGCATGGCGGCCTGCATCATTTCGACAGCGCAGCACGCGAGCCCGAACGTCATCCACATCAGAGAGCCGGTGCGCGCCCAGTTGATAAGATCATCGGTCGTCGTGACGAGGAAGCCCTTGTCGGCAAGCTCGTTGTTGACCTCGGTGAAAAAAGGATCTGCAGGGCGAGCGTCGCCTAGCGCGGCACCGCCGCCTTTGCCTTCACCGGGAGTGTCGAACGTGAACTGAGGGGGAAACAGGGGCGGAACGATCAATCCCATTCGAGGGCTCCCTTACGCCATTCGTATGCAAAGCCGATGGTGAGAACGGCCAGAAACACCATCATTGACCAGAACCCGAACAGGCCGATGTCGCCGAACGCCACGGCCCAGGGAAACAGGAATGCGATTTCCAGATCGAAGATGATGAACAGTAGGCAGATCAGATAAAAGCGCACGTCAAACTTCATGCGCGCATCGTCGAAGGCTTCAAAACCGCATTCGTAGGCTGACACTTTTTCCGGGTCTGGATTGTTGACGGCGACCAGGAAGGGCGCGACCAGGAGTGCGCCTGCGATCAGGAGCCCGACGGAGATGAAAACCACAAGCGGAAGGTAGTCGAGGAAGAGCTGATTCATTCCGGCTCCGTTCGTTGCATCGAGCTGCCCCCGCCCTCTGTTCGTCGCGCCGTGATTGCGTATCCAGGGCGTCGACGTGTTGGGTGAGCAGCCTCAGTTGCGGCGCATCAAATGCCTATGATTGTTTTGTTACAGGAGCCCGTGCCTGCCCGCAACGGTGCCGCGACGAAAGTGGGGCGCGGAGGCTCGGATCGCGCGCCGAGAATAGCGCCCGGTGCGGGGACAGGACTGCTGCAAGCAGCAACGACGTCGAAGATCAGTTGAGTGAAAGATTA
>CAYGRH010000073.1:0-9519 GCA_964352165.1 uncultured Hyphomicrobiaceae bacterium
CCGAACTCGCCCGCTCGCTCGATGCCGCCGTCGAGGACTGCGTGAACGCCGTCGGTGTCGATGTTAACACCGCATCTGCCCCGCTGCTGGCCCGCGTCGCCGGATTAAATGCGACCGTCGCCCAGAACATCGTTGCCCACCGCGACGAGAACGGCGCTTTCAAGAAGCGCACGCAGATCAAGAAGGTCGCCCGCCTCGGCCCCAAGGCATTCGAACAGGCCGCAGGCTTCCTGCGCATCATGAACGGATCAAACCCGCTCGATGCCTCGGCCGTCCACCCCGAAGCCTACGAGGTCGTCGAACGCATCGCGGAGATGACGAGGCGCCCGCTCAAATCCATGATCGGCGACGCAGGCTTCCTCAAAACACTCGCGCCGGATAAATTCGCGGACGAGCGCTTCGGTATCCCGACCGTGAAGGATATCCTGGCCGAACTCGAAAAGCCCGGCCGCGACCCCCGCCCCGAATTCAAGACCGCGACATTCACCGAGGGCGTCGAGAAGATTTCCGACCTGCGCCCCGCAATGGCGTTGGAAGGCGTCGTCACCAACGTCACGGCGTTCGGGGCCTTCGTTGATATCGGCGTCCATCAGGACGGCCTCGTCCACGTCTCCGAACTGGCAGACCGTTTCGTCAAGGACCCCCGCGACATCGTCAAGGCCGGCGACCTGGTGAAGGTCCGCGTCAAGGATGTCGATGTCGCCCGCAAGCGCATCGCCTTGACGATGAAATCCGGCGCCATCGACACCAGCCAGCAGCCGGGCCGCGAACGGGCAGGCGGCGGGCCGCCAAACCGTGGTGGCAAGCCGCCTCCGCGCACGAGCGCCCCGCCACCCAAGAGCCGTGAGCCGGAGGCTGAATCAGCGCTCGCTGCCGCCATGCGCCGCGCGCGCGAGCAGGGCAACACCTGAGCCGGTTTCTCATTCCTCGCCTTCAATTCGAGCTCTCCGGGCTGTAGACTTTGCCTTCCACCAGCGCCGAAGCGCGCTGCCGCCGGAATTGCAAGGCTTCAACCGGGATGCGCGCATGACGGAGAACGCCGGAACTAAATACGCCGCACCAGGGCAACAGGAATGACGGCGCTCGACTGGCTCGTCGTCGGCGGCTACGGCCTCGCCGTTCTGATCCTCGGCATTGTCGCAGGCGGCAAGGCCAACGACGAAACCGGCTACTTCCTCGCAGATCGCAAAGAAGGCTGGGCACAGGTCGCGGGCTCGACGTGGGCAACGAAACTATCGGCGCTCACCTTTATCGGCGTACCGGGCGCAGCCATCTCCGGCAACTTTGCCTACCTGCAATTGTGGTTCGGCTCGTTCATTGCGGCCTACCTCGTCGCCGTCGTCTTCATCCCCGAGTTCTACCGCCTTCGCGTCTCCACGGTTTACGAATACCTTGGCCACCGTATCGGGCCGCGTTCGCGCATGGCGGGCACGCTCGTCTTCATCGTCAGCCGCTGCATGGCAAGCGCGGTCCGGCTGGCCGGTTGCGCCATCGCCGTTTCGGTTTTCTTCGACCTTGGCCTGATCACCGCCATCGTGCTGATATCGGCCCTCGCCGCGGTCTACGTTCTGACCGGCGGATTGCGCGCGGTCATCTGGACGGACGTCCTGCAACTCGGGCTGTTCCTCGGCGGCGCAGTCGCCGCGATCGTCTATATCGGTCTTGCCCTTCCCGGCGGCTTTTCCCAGATCATCGAGGCGGGATCGGCAGCAGACAAGTTCCAGGTCTTCGACTTCACCTTCGACCCGGCCAGCGCGTCGACCTTCTGGACCGGAAACCTGTTCGCGCTCGTGCTCGGCGTTGCAACGGGAGCCGCCGACCAGGACATCGCGCAACGCGCCCTGAGTTGCCCCAATGCGCGCCAGGCCCGCATCGCCGTCATCTCGGCGGGTGCCGCCGATCTGATCTCGACGTTCCTGTTCCTGAGCGTGGGGGCAGCCGTCTTCGCCTACTATCAGGCACTGCCCCAGCCGGCCGTCGACGCGCTCATCGCGCAGGACCGCTACGACTACATCTTCCCCCACTTCATCCGCCACGAGATGCCCGACGGCCTGCGCGGCGCGCTCATAGCAGCCTTGCTCGCAGCCGCCATGTCCTCGCTCGATTCAGCTCTCAGCGGATTATCGTCCTCGGCCTATTTCGACCTTGGCCTGACCCGCAAGCCCGCTGGCGAGATGAAGAACCTGAACGGCCCGCGCCTGCTGGTCGTCCTCTTTGCCGCAATCCTCGCGGTGATCGCGATCTGGTTCGGCTCCCAGCCGTCCATCCTGTGGTTCGGCCTCAAGATGATGGGCTACACCTACGGCGGCCTACTCGGTCTCTTCGTCATCGCCGTATTTTTCGCTCGCTTTGCAGACGATACAGCCGCCACCGTGGCCGTTCTGACCGCGATCCCGGTCGTGGTGGTCCTGACGCAATGGGGCGCTGGCTTTTCGCCCGTGCCGTGGCCATGGGCCGTCATCATCGGTCTAGCCTGGACATGCAGCGCGGCGCTCGCCATCACAGCCGCGACCCGCTCCAGGCGATAAGCCTTGCCGTGATCTCGCCAACATACCTGTTAAGGTCGGGCCGATTTGCCCACTCCGCTCTCGAGGAACATCAGTGTCTCCATCACAATCACGACTGGCCGTTGTCTCATTTGCCTTCGCCGCTGCTATGCTTGCGATCCCGGCTGTCATTGCCAACGCCGACCCGCGAATTGAGGAGCCCGAACCGGTCTTGATCCTTGAACCCCGCCCGGCATCGAATGACCTTCCCCCGCTCGAATTGACGCCTGAGCAGGCGATGAGGGTCGGCCGCCAGGTCTGGCTGAACGAGACCGGCGGCAACCGCGACATGATTACGGCCTGGAACGCGACGGAAGATTTCGCCTCGATGGGCATCGGCCATTTCATCTGGTTTTCACAAGGCCTCGATACGCGCTTCAAGGAAAGCTTCCCCACGATGATGGCTTACCTGCGCAGTCGTGGCGCGAAGCTTCCCGCATGGCTCGACAAGCCAACGATCCCGCCAAGCCCGTGGTCGACGCGCGAACAGTTCCTGCGCGATTTCAACAAGCCGCGCATGACCGAGTTGCGCGCGTTCCTGCACGACAACGTCGGCCTGCAGGCGGAATACCTGGCGATCCGGATGCAGGCAGCCTTGCCCAAGATCCTCGACGCGATCGAAACACCCGAGGAGCGAAACCATGTCCGCGCGCAATTCGTGCGGGTGGCGACCGCCTCTCCGGATCTCTATCCGCTGATCGATTACATCAACTTCAAGGGCGAAGGGATCGCACCGTCAGAGACCTTCCCCAACCGCGACACGGGCGTGCCCGAGGGCTGGGGGCTTAAGGACGTGCTACTGGCCATGAATGGAACGTCACCCGACCGCGACACGGTCCTAAGCGAGTTTTCCGACGCCGCAGCCTACGCGCTCAACCGCCGCATCCGCAACAACCCACCCAACAAGCGTTGGCAGCGCGGCTGGCTTAAGCGCACCGACACCTACGCCCGCCCATTGAAGTAGTTTTCTGGAAGCGAAACGCTTGAAGGCAACCAGCCCACACGACTTTAGAAAGTGTGGGCAATTACACGAACCGACCCACAGGGCCGTGGAGCAAGGCGAACCGCGGCAAGTGCGCCGCGCCCGCGCAGGCGCCCGGTCGCGTAGCGCCCGGAATAGCGCCGTGAGCGAATTAACTCACGAATGTATTTCGAGCGCCTTCTTGACGGACACCCGCTCGTTCATGCGCTGCATGTGCGCGCGCACCTTCGGGTGACGGTCGGCCGGTACGCCGTCTCCATCGAGCCAGCGCGCAGCCAGATACAGGTAGGGATCGCAGATCGTGTAGGCATCGCCCATCACCCATTTGCCGTCTTCGAGGTCGGCTTCGATGACATCCATGACGCCGCCCACGGATTCAGGCACCTTCCGCTTCATGTCCTCGATGGACGAAGGCTCGCTGGCCCAGCGGGTGCCGCGCAGCCTGTGCGCATGGGCGACGTGAGCGGTGGCGCAGATGTAGGCGTTGAACGCCTGGACCTTGGCGAACGCGAAAGCATCGTCGAATGGCGCGAGCTTGGCCTCCGGGTGGGTCTGCGCGATGTAGGCGAGGATGGCCGGCGTCTCGGTCAGGATACCCCGGTCGGTCACGAGCGCAGGCACCCGGCCCTTCGGGTTGAGCGCCAGGTATTCCGGTTTCGTCTGCTCACCTTTCGTGAAATCCAGGCGGGCGGATTCGTATTCGGCACCTGCGTCTTCGAGCGCGATATGTACGGCAAGCGCGGCTGTTCCCGGAGCGTAGTAAAGCTTCATTTGGCGTTTCCTAGTTTTCGAGGCGCACCTGTCCGCGCCGTGAGAGAGTATACAACTGGCTTGATGCCACACGTTTGCGAACTTGGAAATCAACTTGATTTGAATGCGTACCCGAGGTGCATTGCTGAGAGCCGGGCACAATCAATCTTCTTGGTCAGTCCCGCACAAAAGCCCCCCGGCCATCGCGTACTTGTTCGTCCAGGAAATCGGCCACTGCGGTAATCCGTTTCGCGCCTTTCATGGTCTCATGCCAGACAGTCCAATAGCTGCGCAACAAGCGGTGCTCCGGAAGCAGCAGAACGAGATTGCGATCTCCTGCCGCCATGTAGTCGTGCAGAATGCCGATGCCCGCCCCCGAGCGCACGGCCTCGAACTGGCCCATCGCGCTTGAAATTTCGATCCGGCTCGCCCAATCGCGCGAAATCTCTGCGGTGTAGTTGAGTTCCGCCGTGTAAAGAAGGTCTTCAACGTAGCCGATCAGGGTGTGCGATCGGAGATCCGATGCGCTCTTCGGTTGTCCGGCCGCCTTGAGATAGGCGCGCGATGCATAAAGCCCGAGCGAATACTCCGACAGCTTGCGGGCGCGCAGGCGGCCCTTGGTTGGCCGCCCGATCATCACCGCAATATCGGCTTCGCGCTGCGACAGCGAAAAGCTGCGCGGCACGGGCACGAGCTGCACGTTCAGCCCCGGGTGCCTATCGGTGAGCTGCCCGAGCCGTGGGGCCAGGAACGCTACGCCGAACCCGTCGGGTGCGCCGATGCGCACGGTCCCGGTGAGATCGCTTTCGGTATGGCGGATCTTCGATTGCGCATCGAGGAATTCAGCTTCTACGCGCTCAGCAACAGCCAGCAGGGCAGCCCCGTCGGCCGTGAGTTCGCAACCATTGGTGCGGCGAACCAGCAGCTTTGTATCGAGCGCGGCCTCGAGCGAAGCAACCCGCCGGCTCAGCTTCGCCTGGCTCACGCGAAGCCGCGCAGCCGCCCCCAGCATCTGGCCTTCGCGCGCGATGGCGAGAAAATACTTCGCATCGTCCCAGTTCATGCCCGCGCGTCTCCGGTCATTGGTCGTCCGAATGAATTGCAAAATTGCATAACGGATTGCCGATATTGTCTATTGTTTTGCATAATTACAAGGCCGATGACTGCACAACGAACACGAGCCCGCCAATGCGAGGCCGAACCGGGAGAACGCCATGACTGAGATTGCGCATTACATCAACGGAACTCATAGCAAGGGCAAGTCGACCCGCAGCCAACCCGTCTACAACCCTGCAACGGGCGAAGCCGCAAGCTCAGTCGCGCTCGCGTCGACGGCAGACGTGGCCGAAGCGGTCGCCGCAGCCAAGGCCGCCTGGCCGGAGTGGACGAAAACGCCAGCCCTGCGCCGTGCCCGAATCCTCGACCGTTTCAAGTCGATCCTTTGGGAACGCGCCGATCAGTTGGCGGAAGCCATCTCCAAAGAGCACGGCAAGACGCACGACGACGCGGTCGGCGAAGTCACGCGCGGCCTCGAGGTGGTGGAGTTCGCCGTCGGCGCACCGAGCTTCATGAAGGGCGAGTTCTCCGAAAACGTCGGCTCCGGCGTCGACAGCCACATGATCCGCCAGTCGCTCGGCGTGTGCGCGGGCATCACCCCGTTCAACTTCCCCGCCATGGTGCCGATGTGGATGTTCCCGGTCGCGCTTGCTACTGGCAACACCTTCATCCTCAAACCTTCCGAGCGCGACCCGTCAGCCTCCCTGCTGATCGCCGAGTGGCTCACCGAGGCAGGCCTGCCCGCCGGCGTCTTCAACGTCGTGCAGGGCGACAAGGAAGCCGTCGATGCGCTGCTCACGCACACCGACGTCAAGGCCATCAGCTTCGTCGGCTCGACGCCGATTGCAAAATACATCTACGAGACGGGCACCGCGAACGGCAAACGCGTGCAGGCGCTGGGCGGGGCCAAGAACCACATGGTCATCATGCCGGACGCGGACCTCGACATGGCGGCAAGCGCGCTGATGGGGGCAGCCTTCGGTTCGGCCGGCGAACGCTGCATGGCGATCTCGGTTGCCGTTCCTGTCACCGATGCCGTAGCCGACGCTCTGATCGGCAAGCTGAAACCGCAGATCGAAGCGCTGAAGGTAGGCCCGGCAGCCGACCGCGCGTCCGAGATGGGCCCGCTCGTCACGAAGCAGCACCTGGAAAAAGTCCGCGGCTACGTCAATTCCGGCGAAGCCGAAGGTGCAAAAATCGTCGTCGACGGCCGCACGTTCAAGCAGGACAAACAGGGCTATGAGGATGGTTACTACATGGGCGGCACGCTGATCGATGATGTCACGCCCGACATGACGATCTGGAAGGAAGAAATCTTCGGCCCAGTGCTCTCCGTCGTCCGCCGCAAATCCTATCAGGACGCCGTCGATTTGATCCACGCGCACGAATACGCCAACGGCACGGCGATCTTCACGCGCGATGGCGACGTCGCCCGCAATTTCTCGCAAGACATCGAAGTAGGCATGGTCGGCATCAACGTGCCGATCCCCGTGCCGATGGCGTTCCATTCGTTCGGCGGCTGGAAAGCATCGATCTTTGGCGATCATCATATGCACGGCATGGAAGGCGTGCGCTTTTACACGCGCATCAAGACGACGACGACGCGCTGGCCGTCAGGCGTGCGCACCGATCCCGAGTTCGTCATGCCGACGTTGGGATAACACCTCAAACGTGAAGCGGCGGCGCCATACGCGCCACCGACATTCGCCTGCAGACCGGCTGGCTTTAATAAGGCCCAGCCGGCTTGCTGCTCTAACCGGACATCGCCAGCCCGCTCGCCTTCACTGCCAAAACATCGATAGGACAGTCGGCCAGGAGTTGTTCCGCAATGCTTCCGATAAGCGCGTGGGCGATGCCGCTTCTCCCGTGCGTTCCGACCACGAGCAGGTCGGGCTTCTGGTTCGCGACCTCCGAATAAATGGCGTTGCGGACCTCGCCTTCCGGCAGGACGACCTCGAAACGGGGCGCCTGATCGCCAAGTTCGCTGGTCAGTCGCTTCGTCAGACGGTCCAGCCCGGCCAACGTGCCGGTGCGCTGCTCGTCCATGATGGCTTTCTGGTCGCTGCGGCCAAGGAAGGCGACAAAGGGTCGATGGATGGCATGCAGCAGCACGACCTCGCCTTTGGGTACGATCCGGGCCGCCATCTCGGTGGCAGCCTGCGCGTGAACTGACAGGTCGGTTGCCAGCAGAGCCTTCCGGTACGGCCCGCTCACGCCATCCTTCACGATCAGAACCGGCCGGTTGCCGAAGCGCACAACGCGCTCAGCCGTCGTCCCGCGAAACAACTCTCGCGTCTTGTGACGGTGGATGCCGAGAACGACGAGATCGGCGTTCAGGTCTTCCGACCGCTGGATGATGTCCTCGTAATCCAGACCGACCTCGACGCGCGTCGTGATCGATACGCCGACGGCTTCGGGAAGTCCGGCGATCTGCTTGGCAAGAGCCTCTTCGGCGACAACTCCGCTGTTGCGCGTCGAGGCATCCAGAAACAGCTCCTCCACAACCGTCAGGACTTCGAGTTTCGCCCCGAATTCCTTGGCAAGCGAAACAGCCCGCCGCAGTGCGCGATCAGAACGGGCCGACAGGTCATTGGCCATCAATATTTGCTTCATTGGAATGCTCCATGGCTATGGCTAGGCGATGACCGCCTTGGATGAAGTCGTCTCAAGTTCACCCGTGGTGCAGATCACCTGCTCAAACAACGAACTCCCCGTGCCGCCGACAGAAGTCATCAGGCACACCTGGGCCGTATGAGCCCTCAAGGAAGGCTCGTCTCAGTGTCTTGAATTCGGAATCTTCAATGGCTAGAGCGCTGCCCGCGGCTCGAGGCCGAGCGGGCTGTCCATCAGTCGCCGCATTCAATCCGCTTCTCGACCGTATTCCAGTCATTGGCGGATGGCCGCAAACTGGATGGCGATAGCCGCGCCGAAACGAACTCTTCGAGATGACGCACGGATACACGCCACTCGCGATGAAATTGGATGGCAGGTAATTCTCCGTCCCTGATCCACTTCCGCACCGTGGCTTCCTTCATCTTCAGAAGCTCTGCGACTTCGTGTGTGGTCATGAGTGGTCGGCTTAGCATGGCGTTGCCTCACGATTGTTTTCGCCAGTCAATGTCGCTTGATGTGCGCGCTCATGTGTTGATGTGGGTCAACGAGAATAGGATTCAACGGAGAGTATTGGCAAAATTAGCTTCTATCGGACCTGCAGCCATCAGTCGGCCTCGGTCACGACCGGCCCTTGCAGGCCGAGAGAAAATTGATCTGAACCGTCGAGCAGTTGCAAAAAAGGCTGAGGAAAAATGGGGCGCGCTCGAAATTTCTGAGCGCCAGATTCGGCACACGACAACTCGACGTCAGTCCCTGACGGACGTACAGGTATCGTCGCTTGTGGCCTATGAATTTTTGAGGCGTGCGAAATGGAAATACTGGACGCCTAGGCCCCGGCAAACATCATACGCATAGCAGTGGGAGGTGATGAAGGCGGCAGGCCCGCCGTCAGTTCGCTTAAACCCACGAGGTCATCGCCAGCGAAGCTGTTGCGAACAAACTCGAGATGGCCATCATCGATCAGGTCATCGATCGTGTCACGGATGTAATCGGCCTCGAAGCCTTGGCGCTCGAAAATAGCAACAAGATCACACTCGACATGCCACGGTCCGTCTTCGCCCGACGCACGCTTTAATAGCGCTATGATTTGTTCCTGTAGTAGTTCGCAATGAGCCATGCCGCGGTCCCGAGCATATAATGCGCTGCACAAAATCTGTGGATATCAGTTTCATCAGATGAATAATACTTGCGTGATGTAAAGCATTTGTGAGTCGAAAGGCGTTGTCTACAAAAACTATGGAGGCTCGATAATATTTGGGCCTGAATCCAGGCCCGCCTCCATCTCGGTTAGTCAAATCCTAATATGTTGCAGTCTTTCGACGCCCCAGATCACAGACCGTGGCTCAAAATGACTTAGGTCCAAGCACGAATCGACAACAAGAAGGTCGAAGTTCCAGGGTCGTACCGGAGCGTGCAGCGCACAATATATATTGCGTGGAACAGCCGTTCAGTTCCCCTCGTCGGACATGGCACCCAGCAGCACAGCGACCAAAGTCACAACCGGCACAAGCAAGCCAGCAGCCAAGAGAAACTCAAACATTCGTGCACTCCAACGCATATTACAAAAAGGAG
>CAYGRH010000073.1:9619-11880 GCA_964352165.1 uncultured Hyphomicrobiaceae bacterium
GCAGCCAAGAGAAACTCAAACATTCGTGCACTCCAACGCATATTACAAAAAGGAGGTCAGTCCACTAGTCGGTCTTAGAGCCTCGAAGGCTTGGCGTCGCAAGCAGTGCCTCAGGTGCAATCCGCGACGCGCTGCCCTCACGCTATAGCCCCCCGATTTTACATGAATGTGAACGCAGTATACCAGCCCGAATTTTTCCCAATTTTTGCTTGCCGTTTAAGCAAGAACGGGCAGAACCACGCGGACTATACACGGCGCTATCTGGTCTTGGATTTCAGGATAAGGGCGGGCGGGCTAGAGCCGTATCGTCTGATATCGAAGCACGTTCGCTTGAAGCGAAAGCGTGAATCAGTCTCTTGCGCCACGGGTTAGACCGGCCCAGCCAGCCTGTATGGTTCAGGAAATGCTAAATGCGTACTAGTCTGCGATGCCCCAAAACTTCGCAACGGATGCACCCGCCGACAGGCCGACGTCAAAGTGGAATGCCGAAACATTGCCGAAGCCTTCGCCGTCGTTGTTGGCATGAAGCGGAATACCATGCCCCATGCCGCTGATGGTGATGGATTCGATCATCTCCTCACCTGACAAATTGCGCCAGACACGGCGCTGTTGTCCTGCCAGCTCGTGTTCGTGATGTGGCTCTGCGGAAAGGCCGTGGACATGCGTCCATTGCTTCAAGATGTCATCGGCGTTCTTGGGGTTGACCACATAATCTGCCGTCCCGTGCCACACCGAAATCTTCGGCCAGGACCCGCGATGCTGGGTGGCGGTGAAAACATAATCGCTCCACTGCTCGCCCGTCCCCTCGCGCCCCTGCGACATGGATTGAAGTGCGTCTTGCAGCGACTTCGCACCGCCGTAAGGCAGTCCGGCAAAAATCGCACCACCCGCAAACACTTCCGGATAGTTAGCGAGCATAACCGTGGTCATTGCACCGCCGGCAGAAAGCCCGGCGATGAAAACGCGCGATGGATCAAGCTCAAGCCTCTCGACGGCATAAGAGATCATCTCTTTGACAGACATAGCTTCGCCACGTCCGCGCCGCGTGTCTCCGGGCAGATACCAGGTGAAACAGCTATTGGGGTTGTTTGAGAACTGCTGCTCAGGCATCAACAGCGCAAAGCCGTAGCGATCAGCCAGTGTCGACCAGCCAAATCCGTAATCGAAGCTCGCCGCGTCCTGCGAACACCCATGCAGAGCAATGACCAGGGGCGCGCGATCACCTTTCGAAGCCCGTACGTCTGGTGAGGGGCGCAGATACATTCTCAGGTCGCCCGGATTGCTTCCAAATTCTTTGATCTCGGTCAGCTTGCCGACAGGCAATTCAGTCGTTGCCTTCAAAGCGGCATCAGCCCGTCCGCTGCCTTTTTCATCTCCAACCCGGCCGGAGGCGTCGTCGAAAGATGATGTCATGAAAAAAAAGTTCCCCATTGGGTCGTTGCCCAGGTTTCAAGTAACGAACATCGCATGGCAGTAGGCTTATTGCAGTGCGGCATAAGCGGGTTGTGGACGAAAGACCTGCCGAGTGTGACAGATAATGGCGGTCGGCTGAGGAGTTTAAGGAATGCAAGCTCCCTTCGGTCGCCGTAACCATGCAATTTTGCACCAGCCTCGAAATCACATCACATGCGATGAGCAGGCCGCTTGCCGCCGATCAGCTCGGTAATCCGTTCTCCCGCACGTTTGACCAGAGGGCCAAATTCGCCCAGCCGCTCATCGGTCAGCCGCACACTCGGCCCGGAAATGGAAACACCGGCAATCGCCTCTGCGTGCTCGTTATAAATCGCGCTACCCAGACACCGCATTCCGACATTGCGCTCCTCATCATCGATCGACCATCCGCGCTCACGGGTTTTATCAAGGTCTTCATGCAGTGCATTGGGCGAGGTCAGCGTCTTCGGCGTAAACGACACCAGTCCGCGCCGCTGTAGAATGCGTTCGACAGCGTCCTTGGATAACTCTGACAGCAGCGCCTTACCGATGCCGGATGCGTGCATCGGTCCGCGTGAACCGGACGGAAAGAATGCGCGGATCGCTTCATGCGTATCGACCTGCGAAATAAACAGCACCTCACCGTCTTCCGCGATTGCAAGGTTTGCCGTCTCGCCGGTTGTCTCCATCAGGTCGCGCATTACCGCCCGGCCGACATCGATCACCTTTGTGCGTTTGAGAAACGAGCTGCCAGCGCGGAATACCTCTACGCCCACCATCCAGTGCTGGCTCGCCCCATCGAACGCCACGATGCCGTGCCGCTCCATCGT
>CAYGRH010000074.1:0-11790 GCA_964352165.1 uncultured Hyphomicrobiaceae bacterium
GTTTTTGCGCAGGCTGTCGAAGTCAATCCGCGCGTAGAAGTCCGGCTTTCGGAGACCATGACGCTATCGGCAGCGGGCACGTTCCTGTGGCTCAACAACGTCTCGGACGCGGTTTCGCATTATGCACGAGCAACCGACCTGCAGGACGCAAACATTCGCGCCGACGAGGATGTGTTCTTCTGGGGCGGCTCGCTCGGATTGAAGATCGCGCTCGACAACTGGTGGCGGGATAACGGCGCGACGCCGTCGTCCATCGATGTCGCCGCCGCGACCGCGGGCGCCTCGTATGAAGAACTCGATGAGCGCATTGCGGAACTGGAAGCGACAACGGCGAGAAAAGGCTCATCGCCTGTCACGTTCTCGATTTCCGGCTGGATCAACCAGGGCATCCTGGCTTGGGACGATGGCGTTGAGGAAAACGTCAACGTCGTTCAGTTCGTGTCGGCGCGTAGCCGCGTGGAACTGGCCGGCAGCGCAAAGATCGCGCGCGGGTGGTCGGCGGGCTATCTCATCGGCCTGGGTCTCAACGAAGCCGACTCCAATAACGTCAGCCAGCTCAACGACGACGGCGATGGCGATCCAGCCATTGCTCTGCGGGAATCGAATTGGTGGATCCGGAGTAATCAGCTCGGAAGGGTCACGGTCGGCCTAGCTTCGACGGCAACCGACAACATCATCCTCGAAGACACCGGCGGGATCATTCCCGGGGTGCAGAACATCGCGACGATCGGCGGCGACCTCATCGTGCGCCACAGCGATGAGCGCGAGCAGGGGCAGGGCGCACTCATCGAAAGAACGACAATGAGCGATTTCGCTGGCGGCGCCAGCGTCGACACGCTGCGGCGCAACGTCATTCGCTACGATGCGCCCCGCTTCAGCACGATTGCAGGCAACTTCGATTTCTCGGCAGCCTGGGGTGAGGACGACTTCTACGATGTCGCCGCCCGTTATGATGTGAACTTCAACGACTTTAGGCTGCGCAGCGGTGTCGGCTATCTCCACGATACATCCGAACCTGCGGACCGGGCCGGTTCCGAGCGTGACCGCCAGGAGTTCAAGGGCTCGGCCAGCATCATTCATGTTCCCAGCGGCATCTTCATGACCGGAGCGTTCGTTCACCGCGAGTATGCCGGCTCCGATCCCTCCGATCAGGCGATCTTCGGCGAGAATACCACCGGCCTTGTTACCGCGCCCGGCACAAACCGCCCTGATACCGAGTACAGGTACTTTGCGTCTGGCATCCGGCAGGCCTTCTCCAGCATTGGCGACACCACTGTTTATGGAGAATACGGGCGCGTTGACGATGCGATCACCGGGCTTCGCGAGGCGGGTTTGGGTGAAGTGACGGACAGCCGCCTGGAGATGGTCGGCATTGCGGTTTCGCAAGACCTCGACTTCGCCGGAATGGATATCTACGCGGGCTTCCGTCATTTCCAGTATCACACGGCGGGCGTGAATACCTTCGAAAGCCCCGAACCGTTGACCGACCTCATGCTGTTCTTTGCTGGCTCAAGGGTGAAATTCTGATGTTGAAACTCTTGATGATGTCGCTTGTCAGAACAACGACCGGTACAGCCACCAAAGGCGTTGCTCCCCGCATGGAGCGGGCAAGCGTCAACAACTGCATCACGGCTTTGGCGGCGTTGGTCTTTGCGGCAAGCACGTTGGCGGCCAGCCATCCTGCTCTCGCATTCGGGTATTCGGCCAATGATCCGAATGACAATGTGATTGGTTTCGGCTCGGATGAATTCCCGGTTGAAACCCAACGCGGACCGGTCACGGTCTACACGTACATGCCTGCAGGTTTCACGGCTTCAAGTCCGGTTCTGATCGTGATGCCCGGCACACGCCGCGATGCCGACCGCCATCTTGCGTTCGATTATTACGATGTGTGGGACGGACTGGCTGACGAACTCGGAGCGCTGCTTCTCGTTCCCGAATTCACAGACGAGCGTTGGCCGGGGTCATGGCGCTATCAGGCCGGCAACGTCCGCACGCGGGATCTTCGCCCTATTGCGTGGAAAGATACGGCTTTCAACGTCGTGGAGCGCGCCTTCGTCAAGGCTATTCGGCTGACCGGCAGTAGCCGCCGCAAGTTCGATATTTTCGGCCACGGTGGGGGAGCACAGTTCGTGCAGCGTTACGTACTGCATTCCGGCGGGCGTTACATCGATCGCGCCATCGCGGCCAACCCAGGCTGGTACATGCTGCCAGATGATGAGTACACCTTCCCGTATGGCCTGCAGGGTGCGCCAATTCCGCGGGAGACGCTGAAGCGGGCATTCGCGACGGACTTCGTGCTGCTCTTGGGAACCGCCGACGTCAATCATGCCCGACCGCTGCGGACGAACGAGTTTACGCGGCAACAAGGGCGCAACCGGTATGAACGTGGTCACTTCTATTTTGAGCGGTCCCGCCATGTTGCCTCGCGGCTGGGCGCGGGGTTCAATTGGAGACTTCGCGAAGTGCCAGGTGTCGCGCACGATCAGAGCCGTATGGCTCCGCCAGCCGCTGGCTTGTTCGCGATCGGTGGCCGCTGACAGACGTCTTAGTTGCGAGACTTTCTCCCGAACCCGGGGCCATCCAAATATGGGACGGCCGACTGATTTTTGATGGAGTGGCGAATGGTGTCGTTGTTGCGGGTGTTCGCTTGCGGCCTGGCGTTTATGATGGCCATCAACGTGTCCATCGCGCGGGAAGCGCCTTCTACGATCGAAGCGATTTTCAGCGAAGCTCAGCGCATCCAATTCATTCTCGATATCGAAGCGGCCATGGCGCGCGCGCAGGCTGCGCACGGTTATATTCCTCAGGCTGCAGCCGATGAGATTTCGGCAAAGGCCGATGTCAAATTCGCGACGCCTGAGGATGTCGCCAAGGAGCATCAGATTGTTCGCCATGGCATGGTTGCGATACTCAACGTCTGGCGCAAATCGATCGACCCAAGTGCTGCGGGTTACATTCACTTCGGTGCGACAACCGTTGACGTTTACGACACTACGATTGCCTTGCAACTGCGTGCGTCGACTTTGAAATTTATCGGCTCGATGCGTTCAATCGAAGCTGTGTTGATAGAGATGGCGGAAAAGCACAAGCTAACCGCGATGGTCGGCCGAACGCTCGGCCAGCATGCATTGCCCATTACATTTGGAAAAAAGGTCAGTACCTGGGTCGGCGAAAACCGGCGCAACATCGAGCGATTGAAGTTTGTGCTAGCCCAACTTGACCGATCGGCGATCCTGAAGGGGGCGGTTGGCACGTACGCAGGGCTTGGCGACAAGGCGATCGACGTCGAGCGTGACTTTGCAAAAGAGCTCGGCTTTGCGGCGCCTTATCCCGATGATTGGCATGGCACGCGCGATGTCTTTGCCGACTACGCGCTGACGCTGTCTTTGATCGGCAAGTCCATCGGCCGTATTGGGCAGGAGTTGTTCCTTCTGCAGTCGACCGACATCGGCGAGACCATCGAAACTAGGAAGGATACCGCGGTCAGCAGCAGTTCGATGCCGCATAAATCAAACCCGAGGAAGTCGGAAAAGCTCATCCAGTCCGCACGGCTGATCCCGCGCCTCGCAGACGTTATTCTCGATGACGTCATAAATTTCTTCGAGCGCGACAACGTGTCTGGCACGATAGGAGTTCTGAAGGATCTTTCGCTTGAGACCGAGGACATGCTGAAAACCGCGCATCAATTGCTTTCGACGCTGCAAGTCGAAACTGATGTCATGCGCGCTAATCTTGGCAAGACCGGTGATCTTATGATGGCGCAGCGCCTTGGTCTGGCGCTGTCTGACAAAATCGGGAAAGAAAAGGCGGATGATCTGCTGCGCGATCTGGTCAAGACTGCATTCGAGACGCAGACGAGCTTCCGCGCCGGTCTTCTGGCTGATCCGACAGTTGCCAAGCATTTAACGGAGGCCAAAATCGATGAACTCCTTGATCCGCTCGGTTATCTCGGATTGTCGGCTGAAAAAGTCGATGCTGTCGCTCGACAGGCCGGGGATCAAAGGAAAACCGATCCGGTCCAGTAAAACGGGATAAGCTCACGGCGTCGGTGTTATCCCATGCGGGTGATCGCTACAGTTGTTGGGAAGATTGCGACTGTTTGCGGATCGGTCAGATAGCACGGCGCCGAATGCGCGCCTCCTTTACGTAGTCTGAAGAGTTCAAATACAGTGTCCATTAGCGACCCGCGGCTTCACGAAAAATCCGGCGGACGCCGGGGCAAGAGTACCTGGCAGACGATCGCACTTGTGCTTGGGCCATTGGCAGCGGTGGCGATCGCGAGTGTGGTGCCACCGTCCGGGTTCGGTGCTCAGGCCTGGCTCATCGTCGCGCTGGTCGTGTGGATGGGCGTCTGGTGGATGTCGGAGGCTGTTCCGCTTCCGGTCACGGCTTTGCTTCCTCTGATCTTTCTTCCGCTGGCGGGCGTGGAGCCAATTGCTGAGGTTGCTGCGAACTACGCTCATCCGCTGTTTTTCCTGTTTCTGGGCGGTTTCATGATTGCCGCGGCCATGCAGGCCTGTGGGCTCCACAAGAGGATTGCGCTTTATATCGTCGGCCTTTGCGGCAATCGCGCCGATCATGTTATTGGCGGGTTCATGATCGCGACGACGGCGCTGTCCATGTGGATCTCGAACACCGCGACAACAATCATGATGTACGGGGTCGCGTTGTCGGTGCTGCAATTGTCCGACGAGAAGGACGATCGCGCGCGCGTCGAGGCTTTTGGTGTCACCTTGATGCTGGGCATTGCCTATGCGGCATCGATTGGCGGTGTCGGCACGCTGATCGGTACGCCGCCCAATGCAATTTTCGCGAGCATCATGGAGAAAAGCTACGGGGTTGAAGTTACCTTTTTGACTTGGATGATGCTCGGGATGCCGTTGGTAATTGTGATGTTGCCAACGGCCTGGCTCGTTCTTACCCGTTTCGCATTTCCGGCAGGCAAATCGGATATTGGCGGTGTACTGCCGGCGCTTGCAAACGAGCGCGCCACGCTTGGCCCTGTGCGGCTCAAGGAAAAGGCCGTTGCCACGCTATTCGTCATTGCCGTAATCGGTTGGGTGTTCAGCAAGCAGATTGCTTCGTTTACGGGACTGCCTGTTACCGACACGACGGTGGCGCTCGTCGCGGCGGCTGCCTTGTTCATCGTTCCGCTGTCGCGGCGGATGGACGATTTCATGCTTGATTGGAGTTCCGTTCGGGATCTGCCGTTGGGACTGCTTCTTGTTTTCGGCGGAGGGCTTGCGCTGGCTGATGCGATTTCAACCAGCGGTCTTGCTCAGAACATCGGGCTTGCGTTGAGCGGTTTTGACTTCGCTGGCCGCGCCCTGCTTGTGCTGCTGACCATCACCGTCATCATTTGTTTGACGGAATTCACATCGAACACAGCTTCGGCGGCAACGTTCATTCCGATCCTGGCGGCCACCGCTGTTGCGTTGGGATTTGACCCGGTGGTGCTTGCGCTGCCGGCAGCACTTGCCGCATCAATGGCCTTCATGCTGCCGGTGGCAACGCCGCCGAACACGATTGTCTATTCCTACGAACCGTTGAGACTGAACGCGATGATCAGAGCCGGTTTCTGGCTCAATCTGGCAGCGATCGCCGCTTGTTTCCTAACGGTCCAGATCGCGTTGGATTTGGTGTTTCGCCCGTAGCCGGTGACTTCGGTTTGCCGTTCATTCAGGCTACGGAATTATCGCCTTCGGGCGCGCCAGGACGTCGAGGGTGAGTCGCCAAAAAGCGCTCAATGCGACTTCATGAGGCGGATCAGATCAGCGAGGCTGTTGGCTTCCATTTTTGTCTGAACTCGCGCCCGGTGGATTTCGACGGTGCGCCGACTGATGCCAAGGTCCACTGCGATATGCTTGTTGATCTTGCCGAGTATGAGGTGCTCCAGCACTTCCCGCTCACGGTTGGTCAGACGCGACAAACGCCGCTCCACCTCGTCGCCGGGAATGCTTTTCGGCGGTTCCTCGTCGAGATGAGAGATTGCTTCGTCGATTGCGCGCAACAGTGTGTCGACTTTCACTGGCTTCTCGATGAAGTCTATGGCGCCCTGTTTCATCGCCTGAACCGCTGCTGGCACATCTCCGTGGCCGGTCAGAATGATGATTGGCAGGTTGTCGCCCAGTTCGTTCAGCTTGGTTTGCAACCGCAGGCCGTCCATTCCCGGCATCTTGATATCGAGTAACAGGCAGCCAGGCTTTTGAGGATCGTAGTCGGATAGAAATTCTTCCGCGGAGGCAAACGGGACGGCATTGAAGCCGTGCGCTGTCACCAGCGCACAAAGAGAGCGCAGGACCATGTGGTCGTCGTCGACTAGATAAAGCCGAATGCTGTCTCGCTTGATCATTGCTGCCGGTCTTGCTCGATCGGGAGAGTGAACCGAAGCTCGGCTCCGTGATCAGTTTCGCTCTGCCAAATTCTACCACCGTGCGCCTCGATGATCGAGTGGCATAGTGCAAGCCCCATCCCCATGCCGCTTGTACTCGATGCGTGGAACGGTTCGAACAAGGTCTCCACGACTTCCGGGGGAATTCCTGGGCCGTCGTCGGAGACGGAGACTTCGACTTCCGATTCAGCGACGGACGCCGAGATGGTAACGTGACCTTGTTTTGTCCCAATCGCTTCGATGCTGTTGCGGACGAGGTTAAGCACCACCTGACCTATCTGGACTGCGTCGGCAAAGATCGGAGGAGCGGTTTGATCGAAACGCACCTCGATAGTCACGTTGGCGGGGCGACCGTTAGAGATATGTGCGAGTTCGGAAGCTTGCGAGACGACCTGGTGAAGATCGAGTTCCTCTAGCTGAAGTTCGCCGGTCGCGATGAAGTTCCTGAGGCGGCGCACGAGATCCGCTGCCCGTGTCGACTCGTCGACGGCATCATCGATAAGTTGGATCAAGCGATCTGGAGTTTCGATCCCGCAGTTCTTGAGTTCCTGCCGGCAGGCGCTGACAAAGTTGCTGACCGCTGCCAACGGCTGGCTCAGCTCGTGCGCCAGTGCGCCGGCCAATTCGCCCATGGAACCGCGACGCTCTGCTTCCAGGAGTGCCAGGCGCAGCTTTGTTTTTTCGGTCTCTGCCTGGTTTTGTGCGAGCACTGCAGCACGTTCACGATTGAGGCTGTTTAAAGCAAATAGCGCCCGACGCAGGATGCGCAGGATTTCGCCGTCAACGTAGCTAAACGGTTTGCTGCAGCCGCGCCGTTCCTGCCGCCAGAGTGCAAACGAGCCCCGGGGACTGAGGCGTTTTACGCCGTCCTTCCCGAGGGTTTCGACCTTTTCTGGTTTTCCAGCCCAGCGGATTATCTGCTCGTACTCTTCACGTATGAGCACAAGGAAATCGTCACCCTCTTCGGAAAGCTGCAGATAGGCCGCCCCGGAAGCGCGCGATGCTTGCTCTTCAGTCAAATCATAAAGGGACCCAAGATTTTCGCATATCGAAACGCCGTCGACGGCCTGCAGGGCTATTGGCTCAAAGGGCATGGGTTCTTTGGGCAGCACTCCAAAGCACTGCGTGGTGCCGCCGATGCGCAGCACCATCCCCTGCGCTTCGACCAGTCCCATGATCTCGGTTGCCCGTTTGCCGACAAGTTTGTGCAACCTGTTGTCAGAACGAAAACCGGCTTCCAGGCCGTATGCGGTTTTCTCGGCGGCGACGCTGCGCTGCAGCAGGTTCGTGTTCTCCAGGTTCTGTAGAAGCGCTGAAATATTGCCGCCGAATATTTCACAGAACCGAAGGCAGCTCGAAGTCAGCCGCAGGGTTGAATAGTGGTGACAGGCGACCAGTCCCCAAAGCTCATTGTTTGAAACCAGTGAGATCGACATGCTGGCCTTCACGCCCATATTGCTCAGGTATTCGATGTGAACCGGGGCGACGGCCCGCAGCCGTGAATAGGTCAGGTCAAGTGGCTTGCCGGCGTCGCTGGCGAGATTGGAGCCCACGATCCGCGATGGCGAGCTATTGATGTCAGGGATGATCCGGATGAAATTCAGCGTGAAATGGCGGCGTGCCGGTTCTGGAATATCGGAAGCGGGGTAATGCAGTCCGAGAAAACTGTCAGGCTGATTGGTGCTTTCAGCGATCACTTCTCCATGTTTGTCTTCGGCGAAACGGTAGACCATGACACGATCGAAGCCGGTGGCTTCACGGACAATGTCTGCTGCCTCGGCTGCGAGCTTGTCCAGCGTATCCGGCTTGATAAAGTCTGAAATGATCCGCTGGCGCAGCGCGTCCTGCCCCCAAAGATCGGTGCGACAGTCCGAGATCCGTTCGAACTCCAGAATGAGGCGGCCGTTGTTGCGGTGGGGCGTACATTCAAGTTGGCGCGCTTCGCCGGTGATTGAGTTGAAGTCAAGGAAGACCGGCTGGGAGATGTGTGGAAGGCGAGGTTGAACCGCGGATCGCGAGACAGCTTGAAACCCTTTTTCGCCGATCAATTCGGCGAGCGGGCGACCTAGCGATTCGTCTGCTTTGAGGTCGAGGTATTCTGCGAGGTTCTCGCTGGCGTGCGTGACCAATCCAGTGGCTGCATCGACGGCGACCAGGGCACCTTCCGGCTGGATTGCGCCGATCTCGTGGATCGGTTCTGTTTCGCAGCCATTGAGATCGACGCGCGTCTGGCTCATGCCACACCCGCCATAGTATCCGATGCGCCAACCGCCAAGCGGCGTTCCAGCGCGGTGAAAGTTGCAAGTGCCGACGCCGCCATATGGCTGCGGTTCGTCTCATTTTTTCCGCACTCATCGATCAGCGCGAGGGCAGCTTTCCATTGAGAAGCGCCATGTGTTTCGCACCACAGCCAGTAACTGCGCCCGCCGGCTTCTTCGCCACCTAACAGTCTTCCCGCAGCCTTGTTGAGCAGCCGGCCGCCGAGTGTCGCGCCGTCTACCACGTAAATCACGCCAGCGAGTGCTGAGCGGTTTTCGATGACGGGCATAACGGTTTGCAATACGGCTTTTGGCGGGCTTGGAGGCCGCTTCAGCCTCTGGCGGATCGCAGCAACGTCCGCCTCGATCATCGGGGCGCGCGGCTGATAGCTATAGGGTGCGTTCTGTTCCAGATAAGGTTGGGATGCGCTGGTGATTGTGTGATCGAGCTCGCGGTAGAATGACAAGAGCGCCGCCATCAACTCGGCGTAGTCTTCTAAAGAAGACGTTCCATGCTGCAGGCCAAAAAACTGTGGCTGCTGATGAAGTCGCTGATGGGCGCTATCTGTGCAGGCTTTCAGGTGCGCACGAGCAGTCTTGCCTGTCTTGAGCAATTTTTTCCTCTTCGACACTCGCAGCCAAAGACAAATATTCGGCCGGGCGCAACTGTGTGCGTGGCGCCGCTGGGGTGTCAATGCCATTCCGGTGAAGTGGATGGTTACTGGGAAGGCCGTGAACGTGGTCCGACGAGATTGCGTGCTTTGGAAACTGCTTCATTCGCGTCGGAGGCGCAGCCGTCGGCACCGATTTGGCGGAAGAGCTCACGATCCTGGGAAAAACCGCCGCCACCGACGATCACGATGATCGTTGGATTAGCTGACGCGCGCCGAAGGCTGTCAATTTTGGGTTCCAGAGCGGCTGCATTTTCAGGTGTCGCTGCAGAAATGCCGGCCACATCAAACGGCTTGCGGCTTACTAGTTCGTCGAGTTCCGGCCCGGCTTGCAGATTTGGGCCGCCGCTTACGGTCCACCCCTCGAATTCGAAAACCTTCGAGACGACGGATACACCGAATGCGTGCTGCTCGGTGGGAGCATTAGCCAGGACAATGCTGCACGGGTCTGCTTCGCAGCGATTGCGTTCAGCCTTTGCGAAATCGTGAAGCAGTAGCTGCATCCTTGACAACGCGACCGTGACTTCAAGAAAGCTCAGCTCGTCCCGAGTCCATTGCTCGCCGAAGTCTCTCGCCGCATTCGACATGAGGCCGAGGCAGAGCCGGCGGAACGTCACGTTCTCATCGATCCGATCCTGGATGAACTCGACGCAACTCGCATAAGTGCCGGACAGGACAAGCGACTGAAAGGCCTTGTCATCCTCGCTGAGCGTGCGCCTCTTGAGATCTTGTTCCAGAGATTGATAGATTTCTGGGATGACGCTGAAGCGCGCGAGGTTCGTCAAAACCTGCTCAACGACTCGAGGGGAAAGCCCGGGCTCCTGAAGGTTCCCAGGTATCCAATCGATGCTTTCCCGCGCCCAATTTGTTCCCATGGTATTTTGGTCGTTTTCCGACATTGTTATCGATGCGTCGCCGTCATCACGTTTCTAAACTGATGATGATAATTTGACCTGCGATGGTCTATTTCGGTTTGTTACTTATAAGGGCGATTGCCTCGACATAGAGGGATCGGGATGAGCAGAAGTTCGACCGGCTGAACGCGATTCCAACGGCTCGAAATTTGAAATGCCCAAGCCAGTCTCCGGTATTTTTTTGGTGGTTGGGCAGGAGCCTGACGGTCGGGACAAGTATAGTCGGTGACGTTGCAAAGACGTTGAGCTCAAGCCACTCAATGTGCTGGCGAATTGCGCGGCACAAAAAAATTTGTGCGGCACGGCAAAAGATCAGTTCCGAAGATAGAAATTGGACCGCCGTGCGCTTTCTCGTTTCGGCTGTTGGATGTCTTGCGTGCACTTTGCGCTATTGGTGTGCGTCAACAGTTTGCGCTCCGCCGCTTGGGTCACTTCACGCATTCTTGCGGGCCCAAAATTCGAGATATTTTTTGCAAAAACGTTTGCGTCACCCGTTGGGATGCCAATTTGCCGACGTCGCGCTTTCGGTTTTTGACCGGCTAAGAACCCCCGCAGCAGCCCATCGGTACGTCTTCCTTTTGATATCGCCGACTGAAGTGCCGCTTTTCGTTCGTTCATTCAGTAAGCGCTGCTTGGCGCAGGGCCGGTGCGGGAATGAATGAACGCATGATGAATGCGCCGTCTGGGTCCAATTCAGCCGAAGTTTGACAAGGTGCAAGCGGATTTTCGTCGGAAAGCGCGCTGGGGCGTGCAGATGGGTGGCCCAAATGAAATTTCTCCGCCGTGCCGTGGCCGGACTGGGTATGACGTTCTTGACGCTCGGGCTACTCGCGTCTGCCGGCTGGCACCTTTATGCGACAGTTACAAATGCCGAAATGCGGCAGCGGCCCCCCGCTCGTGAGCGCTCGTTCGTGGTTGATACAGGCATGCTGACCAGCCAGACGGTTGCGCCTGTTCTGACTGCTTTCGGGCAGATACAAGCCTGGAACAGCCTGGAAATCCGCGCTCCGGCAGCCGGCCCAATTACTGAAATCTCAGCGAACTTCCGCGAGGGGCTTTCGGTTCGGGTTGGCGAATTGCTGTTCCGTATCGATCCGGAACTGGCAAGTCGCCGCGTTGTCGATGCCAAAGCGGCGATAGCGCAGGCGCGCGCCGAACTGGTGGAAGCGACACAGAACAAGAGGCACCTCGAAGCGGAAACGGCGGCTGTTCAGGCGGAAGCCTCGGTCCGTCGCTCTGACCTTCAGCGCAAGCAAGTGTTGTTTGAAAAAAAGCTCGTTACGTCGACCACGCTGGATGACGCGACACTTGCCCTGTCTGCTTCCGAGCAATCCGTTGTGGCCAAGGAGCGCGAGTCCCTGGCACTAAACGGTCGCATCGACAAGGCGGAGGCTGGCGTCGAGCGGGCGCAACTGGCGTTGTCGGATGCCGAGCGTGCGTTGGGTGACACCAGTTATCGCGCGCCATTCGCAGGCAGGCTGACGGATGTTGCCCTGACACTCGGGCGGCGCGTTGCTGCGAATGAAAAGCTCGGGCTGCTGATCGATCCGACT
>CAYGRH010000075.1:0-11762 GCA_964352165.1 uncultured Hyphomicrobiaceae bacterium
ATCTACACCTGGATCGTGGCCCAACTCGAAGCGATATTCGGTCCCGGCGCGCTTGCCCCTAGGCTGTTGTCGGTTGCATGCTGGTTGTCGGCAATTGTGATTGTGGTGCTGTGGGTCAAGCAGCAGGTCTCAATGCGCGCGGCCCTGATCGCGGCCGCGTTTCTCATCGTCTGGCCGTCCGGCATCATCAGTTCGCAGTTCGCGCGATTTTATGCCCTCCAGGCGCTTCTGGTCATCGCGTGCACCATCGCGGTCTACGTCGCCATGCAGCCCGAAACCAAGCTGCGAGACCGGTTATTGTTCGGCGTCTTCGCAATTGCGGGCTTTGGGCTTGCCGCGCATCTCCAGCCGACAACTTTCGTAGCTGTGCTGGGCATCGCAATATGGATCGGTGTTTTCCACATCCTGCCGTGGATCTGGCGTCAGCCAGCGCGGTACACCTTGCTGGCCGCTCTCGCAGCTTCCGCGTCTGCCGCTTTTGCAGCGTTCTATGCGTTGGGCTATTTCGCCAAAGCCTGGGCGGAACTCCGCTTTACCGCCGGCTGGCTTGCTGAAAACAGCAACGACATCTTCTATTATCACAAGGTCCTGCTGGATGATTATCCGGTGCTATGGCCCCTCTTTCCGTTTGCCGCCGTCATCGCGCTTGCTGCGCGTCCGCGCCTCGCCTCGCTATGTCTGTGCATGGTAATCGCAGCACTCGCGGTCCACTCACTCGCCGGCATGAAACTTCCCCGATACATCGTCTACATGATGCCATTCATGTTCGTCATCTACGCCATTGCGCTGGACGCAATCTTGCCCGGCGTTGTGACATGGTTGAAAAATACGAGCCAGCAGTCGTTCGCGAACTTCGGTCTTGGCGGCATGGCGAAGTCTCTTGGAGCGGCTGCCCTGTTCCTCGCGCTCGGCTTTGCCATCTTCGCCAATGCCGTCAGCCATCAGTCGCTGAACCTCGCACTTGGCCGAACAGCCGAACCCCTACGGCTGGAACACCGCTTTGCCTGGCCAAATGCAAAACCGGTCCTGGGCGACTGGTTGACACGAGACGGTATCGTAGTTTCGACAAACGACATGCATGCGCTGCAATATCTTGGACAACTCGATCTGCTCTACCATCAGACCCGCACGAGCGAGTTGAACAACACCGAGTTCGACCGCGATTTTCGCACCGGCAAGCTCGTCATCGGAGATCTGGGATCGCTTCGCCGCGTTCTTGCGTGTCACCCGGCGGGCGTGTTCGTAACGACGCCGGCATGGTGGGAGTTTACGCAAGCCGGCCGCCAGTTGCGCGCTCTGGTGGCCGATAAAGTCGAGATCCGGCGGGAGGCCGATCTGTTGGCGTTTTCTTGGCAGGCACCGTTGGTTCCAGCAAACGTAGATTGTGCAGTGCTGCCAGCCCTTGACCCGGCACACTAAGGTCAACCAAATCAAAAGCGGACCTAGCTGCGCATCCCGATCTGGCGGGCGGGAATACCGCCATAGATCGCATTGTCTGGAACGTCGCTCGTCACAACCGCTCCGGCTCCGATAACGGCACCGTCACCGACACGCACGCCATCGAGAACAGCAACCTTGGCGCCAATCCACACATCGTTGCCGATGATGACGGGCCCCTTTGTGACCAGTCCCTGTTCCACCATTGGGCCGGCGCCAAGTCGCGTGTGATAGCGCCCGCCACCAATGAAGCACTGCCCTGCGATCAAGACGTCGTCACCCATCTCGATACCCGATACCGATCCCAGGAAACACTGGCTGCCGATGGAGCAGTTCGTCCCGATCCGTATGTGCCCATCTTTGACGACCAGAATTGTGTCGCGGGCGATGAGCGATTTCGAGCCGATCTCAATCGAGGCAGCCTCACCATCGCCGCGCGCATCGAGCGTGCAATTGTCGTCGATCAGCACCGCGTCGCCTAACGAGACCCGACGGGGACAACGCAGGATAAGCGCGCGGCCGAACACGACGCCCCGGCCGGCAGCTGCAAAAAGGCCGGGAAAGAACATCTTGCGCAGTTGATATCCAAGCGCGCCGCGCAGGCCCGCTGTTAGCATCATCGTCAATTCATAGCGGATGAGTTTACCAAAGCTGGAATGGCCGACGAAGAAGCTCTGGTATTTGCCAAGCGCCGAACCACCCCCGGCCATATCCGATACAACTCGTTGCTTGCGCGGACCGGTCTTGGAGCGGTCCGGCGAAGCCACCGGAGGCGTCGAGCCCATCATGGTTTCGCTGTCGGGTTTCATGGTTAAAGCTTCCCGCTTCAATTGGTGTTACCGCCGTCGCAACGCATAAACGATGCCTCCCGTCAGTCCCACGCATAGGAAAATGCCGTATTCCGTCCAGGCAAACGCCAGCGCCTCGTTCTCACCGACCGACCACAGCCCCAAAAGGAAGATGAAGACGCTTTCCCGCAGTCCGATGCCGTTGATGCTGATTGGGGCCAGCATGACGATACTGGCGAGCGGAACGATGACGAAGAAGCTCGCGAAATTGATGTCGAAACCGAAGCCCATGGCAATCGACCAGTAGAAACTGACCAGTATCAATTGCAGCAGGACCGAGAGCGAAAACGCGCGAAGCAGGGCCGGTATATTCCCCCGATAAGGAGCGATGGCCTCCATCACCGTATTGAGCTTTTTCGAAATCGCAGCCGGCATGAGTGAAATGGCCCAATAGACCATTCGAACGGGGCCGCGCGCCGGTCCAAACAAAATCAGCAGCACGGACGTGAGCCCGAGGAGCCCGAGCGACACCCACGCTGCAAGCCAAGGAATACGCTGGCCCAGATCATCCGACATGCCGATCGCAATCAGCGCGAACGATACCAGTGCAATCAGGCCGAACAACCGGTCAACCATGAGCGATGTGACCGCCACGCTGAAGCGCGCACCTGCTTTCCAGGCGTCGTAAGCCCGGATCGCATCACCGCCGACCGTGGAGGGTAAAAACTGCCGGAAAAAGCCGGCAATCCAGCAGGACCGGATCAGATAGCCGAGGGGCAGGTTAACACCCTGAGCCGATAACAGACCTTGCCAGCGGTACGCAATCAAAGCCGTGCCGGGGATCTGCAACGCAAACGCCAGGATCAGCCAGCGGGGATCGACATTGGCGAACGCCTGTCCGACCGCCTGAAGGTTGGCGTTCGACAATATGTAACCGATCAGAAGGGCGGAGACGGCGAGCTTGAGATAAAACGACCAGCCAATCCGCTTCGGCTGGGCGATTTCGGCGGGCAGCACTTCAGGGCCAGCGGCTGCTGCAACATCATCCAGTACTGGCGCGCGAACCTGACCCGTCACCTTTGAACGACCCTCATGCTTGTTCATCTCAGATGCGCGTTCCTGCAGGCTCGCGTCGGCCCGTCGAAATGGATGCGCACTGCCCATCCGCCGCTACGCCAATGACCACTCCGCGTGCCCATCCCAGCCCGCCGGAGTCCTGAGGCAACCGGGATTTAGCCGGTCCGGGCGGCACATCGCCTGAATGCCCGGCCTTCCGCTCATTAACACCAATCCAGTGATGCGCTTCTGCCCGAGTGGTCTCAGCGTTAAAACGAAGTCCTGCCCTGATACTCCCGACGCCGCCGCGAAGACCGCAAGGCAAAGGCAAAAGCCGAACGCGGCGGCCTCTGACAGACGAACTACCGAACCCGATCGTTAACCGTCCATCAACTCTGCCCCGAGGCAACGCGTGGTTACACCGCTGGAAATCGAAAGCGACATCAGCCCAACTTGCGCGGCAGTGCCCGGCAGGAACAGTGATCCCATCGCTGAGCCCCTCGCGAGGGAAGAACGCACGAGTGCTGCGTTCCATACCGATGGTGAAATCGGCCACGAGCCCCGAGATCAGGTAACGGCATCCTGCCTCAAGACATCCCGGCTCGAGACATGGACTATCTCCGCGCCAACACCCCCCGTGCAGACGATCCAGGAGTGGCACGGTCCCGGCCTGCCAGAACCTCTCCCATCGGAGCACGCTCCCTTAAGACGTACCGAGGCAGAGACGCGCACGCGCCGCATTGAAATCGAGCACGGCACGCCGTCCCGCCGGAATGAAGCAAGCGCCGCGTGGCCCGACGTCCATACCTCGAGCGCGATCTACGCCAAGCGTTTTGCAAGCCCCGCCGGCCGTTACCTCTTGCAGGTTCAAACGTCGATAGTGCGCGACATGGTCAGTCCGTGGCCGGGCGCCAGCATACTCGACATCGGTGGTGGCCATGGACAGATCGCAACCCCGCTTACAGCCGACGGCTACAAAGTCACGGTCCTTGCAAGCAGTGACTCGGCATTCGAGCGGTTGAAAAGCCAAAGCGGCACCACCATCGAATGTGTGTCCGGTGACCTGCTCAATCCTCCGTTTGCCGACAAAAGCTTCGACGTCGTCACGGCAATCCGCTTGATGGCGCATTTGAAAGAGTGGCCGCAACTGGTGGAAGCCGCATGCCGGATCGCACGCATTGCCGTCGTCCTGGACTTTGCAAATCCCAGCGGAGCCAACCGGCTCGCAAACGCATTCTTCCCGGCCAAGAAGTGGCTGGAGGGTGATACGCGGCACTTTACCGTTATCGAGTCCGAGGCCGTTCGCGACGCATTTGCCGGCAGCGGATTCCGCATCGACCGTTCCATCGGCCAGTTTGTGTTCCCAATGGCCGTCCATCGGGCGATCAACACCCCAGTAGTCTCAAGAACAATCGAAGCCACCGCCAGTGCAATCCCCTACGCCGCAAGTCGCGCAAATCCCATTCTCGCACTTGCCGTCCCCCTTTAGACCGCCCGCAATCTGCGGACTGACAACACAGGTTTCATCGTGCCGCTAAAAATCCTGCTCCTTGCTCCTCAGCCTTTTTTCGTTCAGCGCGGAACGCCGATTGCCACCCGCATGCTGATCGAAACGCTGACGGAACGCGGCCACACCATCGATGTGATTGCGTTCGCTGAAGGTGAAGAAGTATCGATCCCGGGCTGCACTATCACGCGTGTTCCCAGGTTCCCGGGCTTGAAAAACGTGCCGCCGGGCTTCTCGCTCAAGAAGCTTGTTTGCGACGCGATCATGTTCCCAATGGCAGCCTACCGCCTTATGACCCGGCGTTACGATGTCATCCACGCGATTGAAGAGTCAGCCTTCATCGCCATGACGCTGTCGCCATTGGCGCGCGTGCCATACGTGTACGACGTGGATTCCTCGATACCCGAGCAGATCAACGACAAGCGTCCGTTACCGGGATGGCTTCACAAGTTCCTCATGTCAGCCGAGCGCATGGCTCTGCGCCGTAGCGCCGGGGCGCTCACCTGTTGCCGCGCACTAGAATCACTGGTGCGTGAGAATGCGCCCTCGACGCCGGTCGCAACGGTGGAAGACATCACGATGCTGGAGCCCGCGCGCCAAGATGAGGAACCGGCAGATGTAAATGCAGATAAGCCCGGCGTTACGGAAGGCAAGGGGCATTTGCCGGTTATCATGTATGTCGGCAATCTTGAATCCTATCAGGGCGTCGACTTGCTGATCGACGGTTTGGCGCTGGCGCTGCAATCGGCTGAGAAGGCACGCCTCGTCATTATCGGTGGAACCGAAGAACACATCGCAGCCGGCCGCAAACGCGCAGCCGCTGTTGGTATCGAAGACTACGTGACGTTCCTGGGACCACGTCCGGTGGATTTGCTGGGACCATATTTGAGGACAGCCGATATCGTTGCCTCTCCGCGAACCCAGGGCCGCAACACACCGATGAAAGTCTATTCCTACCTCGACTCCGGCCGCCCGCTGATCGCCACGCGCCTGCCAACTCACACCCAGGTGCTCGATGACGACATCGCAATGCTGGTTGAGCCGACAGCTCGGTCCATGGCCGATGGCCTGACCCGCCTGCTGAGTGACAAGGAGCTTGCGAAAGGTTTGGCGGAACGCGCAGGAGAACGCGTCCGCCGCGAGTTCTCACGGCCCGCCTTCAACCGCAAGCTGACAGCGTTTTACGAAGGTGTGATTGCCGAGAAGATCAAGCACAAGGGTGCAAAAGTTTCAGCCGCGCTGGCCGCTGACAACCGCTAGGCCAAGAGCCATCAAGGTGCCTTCCGGAGCTTTTCCTCACGCGGTGAGGCCCAGACCCACATCCCATCCGCACGCAAAGCACGGCGCGCGGGCTTGCCGCGCGCTGCTCACAGTTTCCCCTGCCTGCGGTACTCAGCGATGATGTCGGCAATCTCGCCTTCGATCGACTGGGCGGGCTCATAGCCCAACAACTCGCGCGCCTTGCTGCCATCAAACGACCGGTTCTTTAGATAGAACGCAACGCGGCGGCGGTAGAGCGGCGGTTCGACGCCGAAGGGCTTGCAGACTGTCTCGCACGCATCGGCCAGCCCGAGCATCAGCGGCGTCGGGATGTGGATGCGTGGTTCCTTGACGCCGAGCGCCTTGGCCACAACCCGCACCATTTCCTTCAGAGGCATCGGCCTTTCACCAGCGGCAAGGCAGACTTCCCCGCTCACATGCTCGGCATTCATGGCCTTCTCAAACGCCACCGCCAGATCGCGGACGTCGATCCAGTGCACCGATTTGTTGCCGTCGCCGACGTAAAAGA
This sequence comes from uncultured Hyphomicrobiaceae bacterium, assembly GCA_964352165.1. Taxonomy (GTDB): domain Bacteria; phylum Pseudomonadota; class Alphaproteobacteria; order Rhizobiales; family Hyphomicrobiaceae; genus CAYGRH01. The sequence goes on from CAYGRH010000075.1 coordinate 6,578, forward strand.
AGATACCCTTTGCGATCATCTTGAACAGCTTCAGCGTGCGCGCATCGCCAGGCCCATAGATCATCACCGGCCGGATCACGACGCCGTCGATCTTCCCGCTCTCGAAATACGATAACGCGATCCGCTCACCTTCGAGCTTTGAGACCTGGTAGTGATCATCAGGGCTCAGCGGTCCGTTCTCATCAAGCGGATAGTCTTCCTGGCCGCTGTGAACACCGCTCGTCGAGCAGTGGATGAACCGGGGCACGCCTGCAGCGATGGCGGCATCGAGTAGCCTGCGAGTGCCTTCGGCATTGATGTCGTGGAACACGGAATGATCAGCACCCTCCTGACGGAAGAGCGCTCCGATGTGGTAGATCCCGGCCACGCCATCGACCGCGCTTTTCAGGCTGTCGGCATCCTGTAGATCTGCAATCACCACTTCATCGGCCAATTCATTCAGTGCGCTGGCCTGTTCGGGTTTGCGTACCATGGCTCTGACGCGCTTGCCCTGTTTGGCCAGGTGACGAACTAGGTTCTCACCAACGAAGCCGCCAGCGCCAGTTACGAGATAGATGGGTTCGACGTTTGGGACCGCGGCGACCGTGCGCTCGTGGACGTTGCTGGACTTGGAGGTTTCGGTCTGCATTTCGATCATTATCCTGGTTCAAGAATGCGGTTGTGCGGCGTCACGCGAACGCTTGCGCATCTGCATCGCGAGTTGATGACGGGCGAACGTGAGCGGGCTTTCAAAACGGCCCAAAACTTCCGGCGAAGCCTGGAGGGAAACAAGAAAGTCGCGAAGCTGTGACCCCGGCCGCTCGGCGCTCAGCGCGACCTCGGCCTTGAATGCCAAGCGGCCGGCCTTGCCTTCCTCCTGCAAAAGCGGCAGCGGGTCCGTGCCGGCGAGGACGATGCGGCCAGAAGTCTTCGCTGTCTTAAGTCCGGCTGGAAGCGGCGTATGCGCCAGCCGCACGCTGCTGTCGGCAAAAAACAAAACCGGGTGTCGCTGGGTGTCGCCTGCAAGACGCGAAATGATTGAAGCAGTCGCCCCCAGCCATTTGCCAAAGCCCCAGGTCAAAACCGGCAATGCCCCATAGCTGTGCACCTGCGCGATTGTCTCATCGACGGTTTGTCCATCGGCAATATGCGATGTGGTGCCGAGTGCAAGAACTTCGATTTTTTCAGCCGTCACCACCTGCCGCCCGGCAACGATAAGCAATGACACTGAGCCGGTTGCATTCCGGCGCGACAGCAGTGCGCTTTCAGCCTCGCCGGTGTCTGTAACGATCCAATCCGCGCCGCACTCGCTTTTGAGGCGTTCGAGGCTGTCCTGCCCGGCCATATCCGTGAATGCGAGTACGCCGAGTGTATTCGCCGATGAAAAGCCGGTTGATCCCCGGCGGGATCCAGAGCCGCAATGAACTAGAAAATTCCGCTCGGCCGCTTTGAGAAACGCACAAACATCGAACCCGGAATGCAAATGAACATGCGCATCGACGATGGCCGACGCCCATTCACGTCCAGGTCCTGGCTCGTTTGAAACACTGTCCAACCCTGAATGCCTCCTGGCATCTTACCGGCGCGGCAGAGGCGCGCCGATTGCATGGTTCATCAAAAGTTTTGCGTTCCGCGCCAAATCGGGACGATCTGCAGGGGCATGCAATGTTCGTGCGTATGCAGCGCGTAATCCGGCCATAGAACGCAATTCGCGCGCATTGCCGGAAGCTACTACGGTTGAGGAGAATGAACTGATGGGTGTCGGTTCTTAACGTTACAATCCGATCATGCGCGACAGCCCAAAGATTCGGTCGATTGAAATGGCCTATATGGTCCAACCTGCGGGCGCAGCTTAACAGCCCCACTGGCTGCCCCCGGAACCGGCAATATGCGGCCATACACCAGACCGGCCGCGATAACGCCGATGCACCCCGTTAACCAGATCCTCAAGGACGGCCCCGGACAGGACGCCATCGTGACACGCGCACTCACAGAACAATCTCATGACCTGATCGTCATCGGTGGTGGCATCCACGGCGTTATGATCGCGCTGGAAGCAGCAGGCCGGGGTTTACACCCCTTGCTCCTGGAACGCGGCGATGTCGGCGCTGGCACCAGTGCGAATTGGTATCGCATCCTGCACGGCGGCCTGCGCTACCTGCAAACGCTTGACCTCGTCCGCCATCGCATCTCGGTCAAGGAGCGAAGCTGGTTCCTGCGCGAATTCCCCGGCCTCGTACGCCCGGCCGAATTCCTGATGCCGCTCTATGGGCGCGGCCTGAAACGTCCATCCGCGTTCCGGCTGGCCTTCATGGCCGATGCCGCGCTGGGTTTCGACCGCAACAATGGGGTTGCCAGGAACGCGCACCTTGCACGCGGACGGATCTTGAACGCCGCTGACACGATTGCCGCATTTCCCAACGTATTGCTCGATGGCCTGCAAGGAGGGGCCGTCTGGCAGGATGCCATCGTTCCCAATACGCGCGCACTCTTCGATGCCTTGACGGCGAAGGCTCGCGCGAAAGGCGCGATCATCATGCCGGGCGTCGCCGTCGAGGAAATCAGGAGCGGGAATGGCCGACTGCTGAGCGTGCGGGCGCGCGATGAGGAAACAGGCAGGTCAACCGCGTTCAAGGCCCCCGTCATCATCGATGCATCAGGGGCAACCGCAGGGACGCTCTCGGCAGGACTGGCCACGCAAAATGCCCACCGGATGAATGAACTGCCTTGCCCGCAGTGCCTCGCATTCAACCTCGTGTTGGACCGCCCGCCTCCTTCGAGGATGGGGGTTTCTGTAACACAACCGGGTGAAAACGGGCCGATGCTGTTTGTCTCCCCGCTCGAGGGGCGCAGCTATCTCGGCACGTGGTATGAGCCATGGACTAAAGCCGCGGGCGCTGCAAACTTGAGACCCGAGCCATCGCGCACGGCAATCGATCGGTTTTTGAGCGCAGTCAATCAGGCAATCCCCGGCTTCAACGCGACGACTGAACAGATCAGCGAGGTCCAGGCAGGACTACTGCCCGTCACGAAGGCTGGAACGACACAATTGCGCGATGCGCCGATCATATTGGATCACGCAACAAGCGACGGTCCGGCAGGGCTGTATTCGGTATCGGGCGTCAAATTCACAACCGCCCGGCAGGTCGCAGGCGTTGTTCTAGACATGATTGGGAAAGCGGCAGACACAACCGTTTGAAGTGGTACGAAGGAGCGGAGCAGTTCATCAGGACCGGGACTGCAGGCGCGGCTTGACGAGCACGCCGCCGTCAAAGCTGGCGTCACTACGCCACTGCGATTTCAACCGGCGATATTCGCAGAGAAAGCCCCTCAGCCACTGCGTTTGCCAGGCCGCTTCGACGCGCTTTGCCAGCCGGGGATCGGCGCAAGCCAATGCTGACACGGCTTCCCGGCCCGATTGCAGGGCGTGAGCCGCAGCGAGCTTGAAAGGCGACGGCCTGGTACGCGGCACGAGTTCTCCAGATATCCACTGGCGCACCGCAATTCCGCGCCCCAGCCGGAATGCGCGTTCGTTGAAGAACGCCCAGGTCATCTGCTCGCGCCGCACGATGTGCCGCACGGTCGGTGCCGACAGGGACCACGCCTTGGATCCTGCCTGCTCGGCGCGAACGGAAAAATCGGTTTCGCTGCCCATGGCGTAGAGTTTGTCAGCGGCATTCGGCCCGATACGCTCGTTGAACGTTATGCCGGCATCAAAGACGCTGCGCCGCACGGCCATGTTCGGTCCGAAAATCTGTTGCGCGGGAATGGGCCCATCGAGCGGGCCGCGCACCGCATAAAGTGCATCGAAATGGCCCTTCGCGGTCTGGAGGCAGTTGGGAACGGGCGCATCGAACGCCGGCACTACCGTGCCCCCGAAAAGTGCTGCGTCAGGGTGGCTGCTAAGCCCCGCAGCCCAGCTCGCAATGAAGTCGGGTTCGGGGATGGCATCGTCATCACTCAGGATGATCGCGTCACCTATGGCATGCTCAAGACCCGCAATGAGCGCGCAGTTTTTGCCCGGAACGCCGTGCTGGACGAGCCTGACCGGAACCCGGTCGCGAAAACCCTCAATAACTTCGCCGGTCGCATCCGTGCTCGCATTGTCGACGATCACCATATCCCACGATACCGGCGTTGCAGCCTGGCTGGCGTAACCCGCCAACACCCGGGGAAGCCGGGCCGCACCGTTATGGCTCGCGATCAAAACGCTGAGGTGCCTCAAAGTCGGGCTCCTTCAACCGTTCCAGCCGCCACCACGGATGGCGACGAAGGTTCGCGTGCCCCATCACAAGTCACGCCGCCGAGACCGCCGGGCAACAACACGACGTCACGCCGCTCGCGTAGGCCGGCAGGACCGCTCCCCTGGGCTTGACCCCGAACCTCGGAACACCCGCCTTGTCGCCCTGTAACAACCTGCGGCAGCCCTGATAGCAAGATGCGCGGCAGCCTGCGCCCGGCGATGTGTCCGAAGGCTCGCGCAATGGAGCGCGCGTGTCCGATGTTGCCGGTGCCGAGCGCTTCGCGAATGCGCCAGCGTCCGCCTTTGATCATCGCAGCTAAGATGGCCCTCCCCGTCTCCTGAGCGCTTTCGCTCCCGCCTGCATGCTCAATCCGCGACAGCGCAGCCAATGTCGCCTCTGACGCGATCAGCGCATCAATGCCGTACTTCCCGTTGAAAATACGGCCGCAGATCTTGGCTTCCACGGGGTCCAACGCGGGCGGAATACCGCGCACCGTAACCGCAGCGGTCAGCTCTGCAATGGCTTCATCCCACATCACGCGCCGAGCAAAAATGCACGCGCGTTGAAGATGCGCAGCACGAAGCGCCAATCTCGCCTCATCGGCCTCAAACAGACAAGCAAGCGTGCGCGCATCCAGGATTGCCATGTGTTGGCGGAACAGTATTTGATCGAATTCGATGGCCTTGGAAGAATGATCGCTCGCCGAGAAGCGCTGCGAAGCCGTACCGCGAGCAGCCTCGTGCATGCGGTAGTGAAAGACCGGCGCATCCACAAACGCAAAGGGACCGGCAACGGCAAGCCGGACAAGCATGTCGTAGTCTTCGGACCGCAGCATCTTTTCGTTGAATGGGCCCGCACGTTCATAGGCCCCACGCCGCACGAGCATAGCGTTGTGGAAGATGAAGAAGTCCTCCAGCACATGCCTGACGATCGCACCGCTAGAGAGGTCTGGCCAATATCCC
>CAYGRH010000076.1:0-11754 GCA_964352165.1 uncultured Hyphomicrobiaceae bacterium
CTTGTCCAGTTCACCATTGATGCGTTCAGCGATAAGGGCAGCGTCCCCGTCGAGGTCGCGGTAGTGGGAACCGATGCCGGGCACGGTGAGCATCTGCGCGACGGCGCCCGCTGTGACGCGGCCCGCAACCGGAAACGTACGCATGATGTCGAAGCCGAAATCGTATTCCGGACCATCCCATTCCCGGCCCGCGTAGTAGGCGACCGGTGCCCATTCGCCCTTGCGCATTTGCCGCCGCGTCGAGCGCAGGAATGCGAACGCTAGGTCAGCTTCATAACGGCGGTGGATGAGATCGAGGAAATGGGCTTCGATCTCGACCCAGAACCCGCGCTCATCCGGCATATGCGGCCAATATCGCTTCAGCACAGGAATGAGGCTTGCCAGATAGCGCCCGTAGATCGTCAGCCGGTCTTTTGACAAATGGAAGGTTTTCGGCCAGTCGCGCTTTTCGAAGGCCTGCTTAGCCAGATAGGGAATGTTCCGCGACCGCGAATAGTAGTCGTCGAAGGCCGCCAGAATGGCCCGCGCGATCAGATCGGACCGCACCGCCCGCTCCGAGGCTGGGTCCATGGCCTCAAGCAGCGCGGACGTATTGGGCAGGGGCTCTAACTCGCTGTCTTGTGTGTCGCCCGCCCCGGCCGGATCCTCCACCACCGGAATGCCGCCGGCACCGAACGCCACCATGATCTGTCCGCCGTAATTGAAAAGGGCGGCCCGGATTATCCTGGGCCGCCCTCAATTTTAGTTTTTATTCGGCTGCCTGGATAGCCTCTGAGGGAGCCGAGCGTTCGACCCTTGCTGCGCAGTACTTGAACTCGGGGATCTTGCCCATTGGATCGAGTTTCGGGTTCGTCAGCACGTTCGCGGGGCTTTCAGCGAAGCAGAACGGGATGAAGATCATGCCGTCGGGGATGTCCCGGTCGGCACGCGCCTTGACCGTAATCGTGCCGCGTCGCGTCGTGACAGTGATGTCATCACCGGCCTCGATACCCAGGCGAGACAACTCGCGCCGGTTGAGGCTGCCGACCGCTTCGGGCTCCAGCAGGTCGAGATTGACGGCCCGCCTTGTCATCGAACCCGTGTGCCAGTGCTCCAGCATCCGGCCCGTGGTCAACACCATCGGATACTCCGAATCCGGCAGTTCATCCGGCGGCACCAGTTCGGCGGGAACAATCTTTGCCCGGCCCGAGGCCGTCGGGAACGAGGTCGCAAAGATGATCTCGTTACCTGGCTGGTCGGGTGCATCGCATGGATAGGTGACAACGCCTTCTTTCATCAGGCGGTCCCACGTGATGTTGTCGAGCGACGGCATAACCGTCGTCATCTCGGTGAAGACCTCACCGACATGCTTGTACGTCCAGTCGCAACCGACGCGATTGGCAAGCTCCATGATGAGCTCCCAGTCCAGCCGCGCTTCGCCGGGAGGCGACACGACGGGGCGTGCAAGCTGAACCTGGCGGTTGGTATTGGAGAACGTGCCCCACTTCTCGGCGTGAGCCGAGGCGGGCAGCACGACGTCGGCATGCCAGGCCGTCTCGGTCAGGAAGATGTCCTGCACGACGAGATGGTCCAGTTTGGCGAGCGCCATGCGCGCATGGTTGACATCCGGGTCCGACATCGCCGGATTTTCACCCATGATATACATGCCGCGGATGCTTCCTTCGTGGATCGCCTTCATGATCTCGACAACCGTCAGGCCACGTTTGCCATCGAGTTTGCGGCCCCACAGTTTTTCGTACTTCGCCCGCACGGCCGGGTCCTCGACCGAGATGTAATCGGGATAGACCATCGGGATAAGGCCCGCGTCCGAAGCACCCTGCACGTTGTTCTGGCCGCGCAATGGATGCAGTCCCGTTCCCGCCCGTCCAATCTGTCCCGTGATCAGCGCGAGTGAAATCAGGCAGCGTGCGTTGTCGGTGCCGTGCGCGTGCTGCGAAATACCCATGCCCCAGAAGATGAGGGACCGTTCGGACTTCGCATAAAGCCGCGCGACCTCGCGTATGGTCTCGGCAGGAATGCCGCAAACCGGCTCCATCGCTTCCGGCGAAAACGCCTGCACCTTGTCCTTCAGCGCGGCATAACCGTCGGTGTGGGCCTGCACGTACTGGATGTCGACGAGGCCCTCGTTGACGATGACGTTGATCATCGCATTGAGCAGCGCCACGTCGTGTCCCGGCTTGAATTGCAGCGAGTGCGAAGCGTACCGCGCGAGCCCGTCTTTATGGCTGCGCGGATCCATGATGATGAGCTTCGCGCCGCGCTTCGCAGCGTTCTTCAGGAAAGTTGCTGCAACCGGATGGTTCTGCGTTGGACGCGCGCCGATCACGATCATGCAGTCGCTGTCTTTGGCAGCCGTGAACGGAGCCGTCACGGCACCCGAGTTCAAACCTTCCATCAGCGCTGCCACCGATGAAGCGTGGCAAAGTCGCGTGCAGTGGTCGACGTTGTTGGTGCCAAAGCCCTGCCGGATGAACTTCTGGAACAGATAGGCTTCTTCATTCGAGCCCTTGGCCGAACCAAAGCCTGCGAGCGCCGAGCCGCCGTCGGCGTCAGCAATGGCCTTCAAGCCGCCAGCCGCCTTGTCCAGCGCCTCTTCCCACGTCGCTTCGCGGAATACGTCTTTGAAGTCGGCAGGCTTGAGCTGCATGTCCCAGGCCTTCGGCGCGTCGTCGCGGCGAATGAGCGGTTTGGTCAGACGGTCGGGGTGGTGGATGTAATCGAAGCCAAACCGGCCCTTCACGCACAAGCGGTTCTCGTTCGCCGGCCCGTCACGTCCGTCGACATAGAGGATCTTGTTGTCCTTGACGTGCACGGTTGTCTGGCAGCCGACGCCGCAATAGGGGCACAGCGTGTCGACGCTCTCCTCTTCGAACTCAACGCGCTTGCCGGCGTCGTCGAGGAGATTGGCTTCCATCAGCGCGCCCGTCGGGCAGACCTGCACGCACTCGCCGCATGCCACGCAGGTGGAGTCGCCCATGCCCTTGTCGAAGTCGAAGACGACTTTGGCGTCCGACCCGCGATAAGCCATGCCGATCACGTCGTTCATTTGGATTTCGCGGCAGGCGCGCACGCACAGCCCACAGTTGATGCAGGCATCGAGGTTCACCGCGATAGCCGAATGCGTATTGTCGGCTGCAGGACGTTCGGCCTTTGGCAAGCGGCTCGTCGTCGACACGCCCATCGCATCGACCCAATTCCAGAACTTGGAAGCCGGATCGTGACTGTCTGCCTTGGCCGGTTGGTCGGCTACCAGCAGTTCAAATACCATCTCACGGCTTTTCTTGGCGCGTTCCGATGCTGACTTGACCTTCATGCCTTCAGCAGGCTGGCGTTGGCACGATGCAGCCAGCACGCGCTCGCCCTCAACCTCAACCATGCACGCGCGGCAGTTGCCGTCCGCCCGGTAGCCGGGCGCCGGGTGCCAGCACAAGTGCGGGATCGTTGTGCCTTCACGTTTGGCAACCTGCCAGATCGTCTCTCCGGCCTCAGCCTCGACGGTCTTGCCGTCCAGTTCGAAGGTGATCTTTTTCTCGGTCATGCTTCAGTCCCAGCCTTGGCTAGCTTGCGTGGTCTGTTCCGCTCTTTTGGCGATTAAAGCCACGCACTCCGATTTGGTGACGATTAAGCCACGTTCGCATTCATTTCCCGTCAACCGGGTCACCCTGTCGGGGCATTCCGGATTTAGGATTTACTCTTCAAGTCGTCAGGGAAGAACTTCACCACGCTCGTCAACGGGTTCGAGGCTGCCTGGCCCAGTCCGCAGATCGAAGCATCGCGCATCACCTGCGCCAGATCTTCCAGAAGCGCCGTATCCCAGGTCTGGCCGCTCATAAGTTTAACGGCCTTTTCCGTTCCGTTCCGGCACGGCGTGCACTGCCCGCAGCTCTCGTCCTCGAAGAACTTCATCAGGTTGAGCGCCACGTCTTTCATGTCATCCTTGTCGGACAAAATAACAACCGCATGGCTACCGACAAAACAGCCGTGTTTTTCAAGCTGTCCAAAATCGAGCGGGATATTGGCCATGTTTGCGGGCAGGATGCCGCCGGATGCACCACCCGGCAGGTAGCCTTTGAACGTGTGCCCATCTGCCATGCCGCCGCACAGTTCAATCAATTCTTCAGCGGTCGAACCAGCCGGAGCCAGAACGACGCCAGGCTTTTTCAGCCGCCCAGACACGGAATAGGACCGCATGCCCTTTGCGCCGTTCTTGCCCTGATCGGCAAACCACTGCGGACCCTTGTCGATGATGTCGGGGATCCAGTAGAGCGTCTCGACGTTGTTGACGAGGGTCGGACGGTTGAAAATACCGACTTGCGCCACGTAGGGCGGCCGATGCCGCGGCAGACCGCGCTTGCCCTCGATGGATTCGATCATCGCGCTTTCTTCGCCGCAGATGTAGGCACCGGCACCGCGACGGACGGTCATCTTGGTGTGCGGGCTCAGCCCGGCGGCCGCGACCTTCGGTATTTCCGCAGCGAGGATTTTCAGCACGGCTGGGTATTCATCGCGCATGTAGATGAAGACTTCGGCAGCCTCCACGGCCCACGCGGCAATCAGCATGCCCTCAAGAAACTGGTGCGGACGGGTTTCAAGATAGTGGCGGTCTTTGAACGTGCCCGGCTCGCCCTCGTCGCCATTGACAGCCATCAGGCGCGGCCCTTTCTCGGCCCGCACGAAGCCCCACTTCTTGCCCGTCGGAAAGCCCGCGCCGCCAAGACCGCGCAGACCACCGTCCGACAATTTGGCAATGACGTCCTCGACCTTGATCTCTCCAGCAAGGCAAGCCTTAAGTGTCTTGTACCCGCCTTCGGCAGCGTACTTGTAGAAGTCCTGATAGGCCGGCATCACGACGTGGTGCTCATGCTTTTCAGCGAGCGCCGCCACTTTCTCTGGCGTCGCATTGTCGACGTGGTGATGGCCGACATGCACGGCCGGCGCGGTATGGCATGAACCGATGCAGGGCGCGCGCACGACACGCACGTCAGCCATGTTCTTGGCTTCCAGCGCCGAGATAAGTTGCTCAGCTCCAGCCATCATGCACGACAAGCTTTCGCACACGCGGATCGTCGTTTTGGGCGGGCGCGCTGCATCATCGGGAACGACGTCGAAGTGCGCATAAAAAGTCGCCACCTCGTAAACTTCCGCCATCGGGATGCGCATCACTTCGGCAAGCCCCTGGAGGTGGCCGGCCGGCAGACAACCTTCGGCATCCTGGATCTTGTGTAGATACTCGATCAGCAGCGCGCGCTCATAAGGACCATCGCCGATCAGCGCCTGCACAACAGCGAGTTCGCGCGGGTCCATGACCCGGCCTTTCGGGTGCAGCATGGCCTTGCGCCGTCCCGAGCCGGGATGGATGGCGCGGCCGCCCTTGCCTGCACCGCCGCCGCCGTTCGCTCCGCTGCCGTTCTTGCCCGACATATCGTTCATTTATAAAACCTCGGTCCTGCTCGATGGCCAGTGCTGAAAATCCCGATCCAGCCTGTAGCCTTACCTGTGACTGATTGCAAAGATGTCGCGTCTATTAGCTCTTAGGCGAGTGCTTTGCGCATGGTTTGCCCGACCTGACTTGCGTCAGGCGCGATGATGACTCCGGCAGCCTCAAGAGCAGCAATTTTACTGTCTGCAGTCCCGGCTCCACCTGTGGTTGCGAGTGCGCCCGCGTGCCCCATGCGGCGCTCAGGCGGCGCATGCCGACCCGCAACCAGCGCAACAATGGGCTTCTTTGACGACGATGACTTGATGAGTTCGGCCGCTTCTTCTTCTTCTGTGCCGCCGATTTCGCCGACAATGATGATGCCGTCGGTTTCCGGATCGTCCAAAAACAGCTCAACACAAGTCTTCAGGTCCATGCCGTGAACGGGATCGCCTCCGACGCCAACGGTCGTCGATTGGCCGAGGCCGGCGAGCGTGGTCTGCAGAACAATTTCAGATGTTAACGAAGCCGACCGAGATACGACGCCGACGCGGCCCCGTTTGGCATCGATCGTCGACATCACGCCGAGCTGCGTTGCACCAGGTGCCAGAATGCCCTGCGAGTTCGGTCCGACGAGCCGCGTTTTTGACCCTGACAATGCTTGCCGCACACGGATCATGTCGAGGATTGGGATGCGCTCGGTAACGCAAACGATGAGTCCGATTTCCGCTTCGATTGCCTCGATCAGTGCGCTTGCCGCGTTGTCGGGCGGCACAAAGACGATGGATGCGTCTGCACCCGTCGCCTCGACGGCCTCTTCAACCCGGTCGACCACCGGTAGGTCGAGATGCTTGCGTCCGCCCTTTCCGGGCACCACGCCGCCGACAAGGTTCGTGCCGTAGGACTGCATGCGCCCGCAATGAAATGTTGCTGTGCGCCCGGTGATGCCCTGGCAGATGACTTTCGTTTCAGGTCCGACAAGAATGGCCATGGTGTCCTCAGGCGGCGCGGCGTTTTGCATGGGAGGTGACGGCTGCAACGGCTTCGCCCATATCGCTGGCACCGATGTATTCAACCCCGTTATTGGCAAGAACCGTTCGTGCGAAATCCGCATTGTTGCCAGCCATGCGGATAACAATCGGCTTATTGGTTTCCTGCCGGCGAAGTGCGATGCCGATGCCTTCGGCAATCGTATCGCACCGTTGCATGCCTCCGCCGTGCACGTTGACGAGAATGGCCGACACCTTCGGATTGGTCAGCAGTAAACCGAAGCCGTGCGCGATATCGAGGCTCTTGGCCGTCGTGCGGATATCCATGAAGTTGGCTGCACGGCCACCTGCACCCTGCACCATATCGATTGTCGCCAGTGCGAGACCCGCTCCGTTGCAGACAAGGCCGATATCGCCATCAAGCGACAGATAATTAATCTGAAAACGCTGCGCTTCAAGTTCGGTCTGATCGGAATTTAATCGCTCGTTCTCATGCCTGAGTGCGGCAAGTTCGGGCCGCCGGTAAAGCGCATTGTCGTCGATCGTCATCTTCGCATCGAGTGCGATCAGCCTGCCATCGTGCATCACGGCCAGCGGATTGAGTTCAATCAACGTCGCATCGAACGCGATCAGTGCGGCGGCAAGATCGCGCATGAGTGAAGCAAACGCCGAGTGGACGCTGGCTTCCTCGACAACCTTTGCAGCAAGCCCGGCAAAATCAGCCGTAAACCGGCCATCCTGGAAACGCATGGGTTCGCGGACGATCAGCGATGGATCGGCAGCCGCGCGCTTTTCGAGGTGAACCCCGCCCTGCGCAGATGCCAGCATCATCACCTGTCCCGAGGCGCGATCAACCGTGACGGCAGCATAGAGTTCGCGCGAAGCATCGATGAATTCCTCGATGTAAACTTGGCTGACGGGGACTTTTCCGCCGGGCGCCTGATCGTTCTTCAAGCCAGCCGACATCATGCGAGTGGCTTGCTCCGCGACTTGCTGGGGCGACGAAGCGAATGCGACCCCATCGTTTGACATGCGATCAAGAGCAAACGCCTGGGCCTTGACGACAAAGCGCGAACAGCCCAACCGGCGCGCTGCTTCAAGCGCCTCGGTCGGCGAAGCGGCAACCTGCCCCATGCCAGCTTGAACGCCATAACGGCCAAGAAGCTGCTTGGCCTGGTACTCAAATAGGTTCATCGGCCGTTCCTCTCCCGCGCCGATTTTGGCGTCTTGCCCGTCTTATGAGCGACGGTTTGCATCCGTTGCCGACTAAGTCGGTCGTTTTCGTTGTGCCGCAGAAACGGGCCGGACACCGATGCCATCAAGCCAAGGTCCCGGGCAAAAAGCTGCCCGAAACGCAATTCAAACTGCGGTCGCCAAATCTGACCCGCGTGGCAAGTCGGGCCGTAATCTCCTGCGCCGTCTACGGGCGTGTGAAGCCGCTTAAGTGGCACTCAGATCGCAGCAGCTGCCTGCCAACAGCCGTGAGCCGTAGGCCCGATCGAAGTTCGTGGTATACAGTATCCCAATGCGTGATCGCTGTCGAGCGAAAGGCGCGGAAACCCTCGTGTGTCCAGCAATGGATACGAAATGGGTTCAGACGAAAGTCCTAGATCGCATGTTGTACTGCTGGGCCAACAGCATCAAGTGCCCAAACGGCAAAAAGCAAAGAAGAAACGAATTGCGGGCCGCGCGCGCGAAGAGGACCGACCGGTCTTCGCTAGATGAGCCAACGCGAGGCTGCGCCATTGGACAGCGGCATTGCGGTATCAAGCGCGGCAATGGATCAGGATCAGCCGGGGCTTATCGCAGCCGCGATTGGTCGCGAAACACGCCATAACGCATGCCGACGTAGCTTGCTGCCATCGCCAACAGGCTGGCAAAAAACAGCGAAACCAATGGCGGGGTGGATGGCAGCGCCAGCAAAATAACCGCATAAATGGCGTAGTTCAGCGCAGCAGCCGACCACGCAACAGCGGCGTACTTCATGAATTCGCGGGCGCTGGGCCGGGACTTGACCGCAAACGTCAAACGCCGATGGCACAGCCAGCCCACGACCATTGCCGCACCGATCGCGAAAAATCTCGCGGTAAACGGGTCGATACCAGCGAGATGCACAAGCGCGGACAGCACGGCGGCATCGCTGAGAAAGGCAAGCCCGCCAGAAATGACAAACCCCGCGCCGTGCCGAGCAGTCGAAAGCGGCGCGTCAGGTGTCTTGGCTTGTTGATGAAGGTCCACGCGCAATCCGCTTCCTGGCGTCAAATGACGAAGGGGCAAACAGTATCCTGAAAGCACGCCACATTCTTTAACGCGCTTGCCTCACGGATTGCGTGACAGGCTAATGTGACGATTAACGGCTCAAACCAACCGATCGAAATCTCGCTTTTGCAATTGCTCACCCGGCAATTGTGCAGCCGGACGTGGCTCGGCTGTCCCACTACAAGTGTTTCCACCCCGGCTCGCCTGTCTGCTGCGTTCTTGCGGATCGGGAACCCCGCCTTCGCCGATGCCAGCATGTGAATGCGAATCGGTGGCACGATTGTGAGACAGTGCATCTATCGGCGCACCGCACGACTTGCACGTGACCGGCTGAGCAGCCGCTTTCTCTATGCCGCGCGATCGTCCCAACGCACCAATTTCGTCTTTGACCAGAAACAGCGGGCGCGCCTTAACTTCCTCATAGACCCGCCCAAGGTATTCCCCGATGACGCCCAACGAGATGAGCTGGATGCCCGACAGCATCATGATCGAAATAATGAGGGTGGGAAAACCTGCCCGGTCCGCGCCGAAAATCATCGTCTTCACCAGGAAGTACCCAGCGTAACCGAACGCCAGCATCGAAACTGCAAGTCCGGCAAGAGACCACACCCGCATCGGCAACGTGCTGAAAGAGGCGATCCCATCAAGCGCGAAGTGGAACAGCCGACGCACCCGCCAGCGCGACTTTCCACCGTCTGGACGGTCTGCGACATCGAACGGAATGCCGACCGATTTGTAGCCGATCCAGGCAAACAGCCCCTTGTTGAAGCGTGCGCGCTCGCCCATCCGGTTGAGAGCATCAACAGCGCGTCGGCTTAAGAGGCGGAAGTCGCCAGCATTCGACGGCAGCGAAGTTCCCGACATGAACCGAAACGCTGCGTAAAAACCCTTGGAAAATAGCCGCCTGAAAAACCCATCCGTGTCACGCGCGGTCCGCTCCCCATAGACGACGTCGTAACCTTCGCGCCATCTCTCGATGAAAGCGGGAATAATCTCGGGCGGGTGCTGCAAGTCTCCGTCCATCAACACGACTGCGTCCCCGGCGGCATATGCCAGCCCGGCGGCGACAGCAATTTCTTTGCCGAAGTTACGGCTCAACGTGACCGCCTTGATGCGCGGATCATCCTCGTTCAGTCGCTTCAGTTCATCGGGCGTTCCATCGCTGGAACCATCGTCGATGAAGACGATCTCCCATTCGATGTCCTTGAGGCCTTCCATGACGGGCCTCAAGCGCGATAGCAGCTTGAGGAGACCGGAGGCTTCATTCAGGACCGGAATGACGACGGAAACTGTCGCGGCGGTGTTGTCTGAATGAATTTTGGAACGGGAGTTCGTCATGATCGCTGTCGCTGAAACTTAATGGGCCCGCAGCTTTTGGAGAAGGCCTGCAAATAAGCAAACCGATTATCCCCCGCGTCATTTCACGCGATGACACTGGCCGCGCGATGAAACTGGCTGCATGTGTTGCGCACCTAGGAGCGATCCGAATGGGTCGGTCCACGAATGCGGCACGCTTCACGTATGCGCTCGAATATCTCGCGCTTCTAGTTTCAAATGGTCGGAATTTGCCTCCAGGCTTAACCAGACCTTTAGCACTTATCGCTCGCGGAACGCCCGCGTCATTTGATCCGTGAACGGCTTGACGAGGTACGATAACGCCGTTCGTTCATCCGTCGTAATCTGAATATCAGCAGGCATCCCAGGTTTAATCTGGGCACCGTCAAGTCGTTCCAGTTCCTGCCGGTCAAGGGCAATTCTCGCGATGTAGGCCGCTGGCGCATTTGGCGCTTGCCGATCCGAGCCTTCGCGGCGCGCCACATCGGCTGATATGTGGATCACAGTTCCGGTCAGGAGTGGCGTGGTCTGCTGGTTGAATGTCGCAAACCGGATGGATGCCTTGGAACCGACACCGACTCTGTCGATTTCGCCGGGCGCGATCTGGGCCTGAATAACCAGATCGTCCTCGTCCGGTACAATGAACATGACCGGTTCGCGCGGCGATATAACGGCCCCAGCGGTGTGAACGCCAAGCTGGTGCACATATCCTCCCTGCGGCGCCCGGATTTCGATGCGGTCGAGGTGATCGGCTGCTGCCACTTGACGTTCGGACAGTTCGCTGAGTTTGGATTGCGCACTCCGCAAGGCCGTTACGATCTCCGTTCGCCGCTCCTGGTCGCGTTGCAGGATATGGATTTCCAACTCCGCCACTTGGCCGCGCACGCGCGCCGCATTCGCCTTGAGTTGGGCTTGCTCGCCATTGAGCCTTGCAGCCTCCCGTCGCAAAGCCGCCATCCTGTTAGTCGTGACAAGTCGCTTTTCTTCCAGCGGCTTCAGTCCGGCAAGCTCTTGCCCGATCAACTCGACCTCGGTGGCTTTCGCTGAAATCTGCCCGTCGATCCCCTGGGCCTCATCACCGAGTTGTGCAATACGCTCGCGCAACTGGCTGACCAAGGACAGGTGCGCGCTTTTGCGGCTGTCAAACAGGCGCTGTTCGCCATCTAGCGCCGCTCGGACGTGAGGTAATTCCGCACGTTTGCTGATATCCGGCACGTTCTCGATTGCTTCGTTTTCGTCGCGTTCAGTTATCAGGCGGGCGATCTCGGCATAGCGTTCATCCATTTGCCGCTCGATCAATTCGAGATTTGCGCGCAGCACGGTTTCATCGAGGCGGACCAGGACGTCTCCCGCTGCAACGAGATCGCCGTTCTTGACCGCGATTTGCGCAACGACGCCGCCTGATGGGTGTTGAACCGGCTTGATGTTACTGGAGACGACAACGGTGCCTGGCGTGACGACGGCACCTGCAATTGGCGCGGTGGCCGCCCATCCGCCGATCCCTGCAAACACGCACCCAACCGTCGCAAATCCGGCAACAAGGCTGCGCGTGATGCCCGATCGGTTGTTTGCCACCGAGCCGTGTTTTGAGAACGGCGCTTCCTTCTGACCTGATCGACTACTGGCGCCGGATTGCAACTTGGCTTTCATTCCGCAAGCTCCGTTGGCGAAGGCATGGAGTCCACGGCCGGCTTATCTGAACGCCGGATGATCTTTGCAACGGCCTTCTGTCGCCGCGGCGCTGCAGGGCGATCC
>CAYGRH010000077.1:0-1061 GCA_964352165.1 uncultured Hyphomicrobiaceae bacterium
GGCTTCATCGTCTCGACCCAGACTTTGCGCTCATCAGCGGAGAGTTCACGGATCTTGCCGCCTGACTTGAGGATATTCTCGCGGTTGGCCATTTCCTGCTTGCCGACGTTGTCGTTCGCCGTCTTGGTCACCTCTTCAGCGATCTGCAGGAACTGGTCGCGCACATCAGGCTTCAGGCTGTCAAGAAACTCGGTCGACGTGACGAGCAGGTAGGCCAGAAGCTGGTGGTTGGTCTGAGTGATGCCATCCTGCACCTCAAAGAACTTCATCGTATAGATGTTCGACCAAGTGTTTTCCTGACCATCCACAACGCCAGTTTGCAAAGCGCCATAGACTTCCTTGAACGCCAGCTTCTGAGCGTTGGCACCCATGGCTTCGATCATGGCGACAGCCACGTCAGACGTCTGAACACGGAACTTCAGCCCCTTGGCATCCGTCGGAACCATAAGCGGAACCTTCGCGGAAAACTGCTTCAGACCGGAACTCCAATAACCCAGGCCGACGTAGCCCTTGTCCTTGATGGCACCAAGAAGACCTTTGGCAGCGTCCGAACCGCGGAACTTTTCAACCGCATCAAGGCTGGAGAACAGGAACGGCAGGTCGAACAGGCGATACTTCTTTGTGTAGGCTTCAAACTTGGACAGCGACGGTGCCGCAAGCTGGACATCGCCCAACAGCAACGCTTCCATGACCTTGTCATCGTCAAACAGTGTCGAGTTCGGGAAGATCTCCATGCAGGCCTTGCCGTTCATTTCAGAATTGACCCGCTCGGCAAGCAGCGTCGCCGCATCGCCCTTCGGGTGCCCCGTCGCCTTTACGACGTGGCTGAACTTGATGACGACTTCACCGTCTTCGCACGAGGCAAGCGCCGGCATTGCAGCAAACGCAAGGCTTGCGGCAGCGGCCGTGGCAACGAGAATTCTACGCATTCATTTTCCTCCAAAGTCTTGCTCCAGGCAGCACGAGTAGAGCAGCCGGGCAAAGTTAACACCATCTTAAACAGCAACCAGCGTGCCAGTACGCAAAACATAACAGCCCCCGGCGCAGCTTTCTTCTATGCG
>CAYGRH010000077.1:1161-7944 GCA_964352165.1 uncultured Hyphomicrobiaceae bacterium
AGCCCAAGCGCAAACCGCATGGCCGTGTTTTCCAATTCACGCACGTTACCGGGCCACGCATGGACACTGAGCAACGCAAGGTCGGTCGGCCCAGGCCGCGGCGCTTCGCGTTTGAGCCGTGCTTCGCACCCGGTGAGGAAATGTGCAAACAGGAGCGGGATATCATCTCGCCGCCGGCGCAGCGGAGGAATGGTAAGCGTCAAGACATTGAGCCGGTAATAAAGATCCTCCCGGAACGTGCCTTTGGCCACCGCCCCGCGCAGGTCTTCCTTGGTCGCAGCTATGACCCGGACATCGACCGGGATCTCCTTGTTCGAGCCCAGCCGCACGATCGCGCGTTCCTCCAGGACGCGAAGCAGGCGCGCCTGCATATCAAGCGGCATGCTCTCGATTTCATCGAGGAACAGCGTACCGCCGTGGGCAAACTCGAACTTGCCCAATCGCGTCTTGACCGCTCCCGTGAAGGCCCCGACCTCATGACCAAACAGTTCGCTTTCGATGATCGTTTCCGGCAGAGCCCCGCAATTGATGGCAACGAACTCTCCTGGCGCGCGCGCAGACAACCGGTGCAGGCTTTTGGCAACCAGCTCCTTGCCTGTCCCGGTCTCGCCAAGAATGAGCACATCGGCGTCGGTTGCGGCAAAGTCCTCAAGCCGCTGGCGTAATTTGATGAACTCGACGTTTCGCCCGACAAGCGTGCGTTCTAACTGCGATCCCATCGCTAATTTTTCACGCAGCGCCCTGTTGTCCAGAACCAGGAGCCTGCGTTCAAGCGCGCGGCGGACGGACTGCACCAGAGCCTCAGGCGCGAACGGTTTTTCGATGAAGTCGTAGACGCCATCGCGCATGGCCGGCACGGCCATCTTGATATCCCCGTGTCCGGTAATGAGGATGACCGACAGTTCGGGATCGATTTCCAGCACCAGCGGCAGCAACTCAAGTCCGCCCATGCCCGGCATCCGAACATCGCTGACGACCACGGTCGGCGAATGTCGTTGCAGCGTCTGGAGTGCCTCCTTGCCTGACGAAAAACACCGAACCGAGAGGCCTGCAAGTTCCAGCGATTGCCGCCCGGCCTCCAATAGGTGCGGCTCGTCATCGATCAGCACGACGTCTACGCCACTCATTCGGCCGCCTCACGCTGCAATTTCGCCTGTCTCAATCTGACATCGAAGATCGTTCCCCCATCGCGGCCGCTAGCCACTCCTATCCGACCGCCGAACGACTTGATGATGCCGTATGAGATCGACAGCCCGAGCCCTGTGCCCTGTCCGACATCCTTGGTCGTGAAGAAGGGATCAAAAACGCGAGCGAGGTCATCGGGCGCGATGCCCGAACCCGTATCCGAAACGGTCACGCTGACCTCATCCTCGACAGCCGACACGCTGACCATAAGCCGGCGGACGGCACCGCCCGCCATCGCATCGAGAGCGTTGGAAATGAAATTGACGAAGACTTGTTGAAGTCGCACATCTCCGCCGATCACCCAGATATCCTCATCTCCCAGATCCAAAATCACCTCGACGCCAGCCTTGCGCAATTCGCTGTCGAGAAGCGCCAGCGCATCTTGGATCGGCTGCTGAATAATCGTCGGACGCTCGCCAACCGACTCGTTGCGGGCATACGTGCGCAAGTTGCGAATGATCCGCGCCATGCGCTCGCTCATTTCGGCAATACGCCCGAGATTGGCATCGGCCATCGCTTGGTCCTCACGCGATAAGAACACGCGCGCATTCTCAGCATAGCCCCGGATCGCGGTCAGCGGTTGGTTGAGTTCATGACTGAGACCGGCCGACAAGCGCCCCAGAGCGGCCAGTTTGGACGCCTGGATGAGCTCTTCCTGCGTCCGGCGCAAATCCGCCTCGGCGCGTTCGCGCTCATCGACTTCGGACTGCAATTGCGAAACTGCCCGGCTGAGATCCTTAGTCCGCTCAAGTACGCGACCTTCCAACTGCGTCCTGGCGGCCTCCTGAAGTTCAAGCCGTTCATTCAGCCGGCGGCGGCGCTGATAGATGTTGAGAGCCAGAAGCGCGATGCTGGCCAGCATGAAACCGGCAATCAGCAAGGCAAACCTGACGCGCTCATCGATCATCGTCGCGTCAGCCAGGATCATCACGCGCCACCCCGCATCCTCCATCCCGGTTTCAAGAACGAAGAACTTCCGCTGGACGGGTGTAGGAGTGCCAACTTCGGGACCAGCGTCCCCAGGCCCTATTGAAATAATGTCGGACTGGGCTTCGCGGACGAGTTCGAGCGGCGCAATCCGCCGGTCAGCGTATCGGCGGGACTCCTCCAGATGCTGCTGAACATCAGGCGACAAAACCTCTAGCGACTTAAGCCGCCACTCCGGTCGCGAACTTAGGAAGACGACTCCAAAATCATCGACGACCAGAATCTCATGCGCCTGCGACTGCCACCCCCTCTCAAGAATGGAAACGTCCATTTTGACAACGACCGCACCGGCGATTTCGCCTTCATGCCGAACCGGATAGGCAAAAAAGTAGCCCCGTTCGCCCGACGTCGTGCCCAGCGCAAACATTCGCCCAAGGCGGCCTTGCATTGCCTCCTTGAAATACGGCCGGAAGCTGAAATTGCGCCCCACGAACGGACCTTCGGACGCCCAGTTGCTTGCGGCGACCGTAAGGCCGTCCCGGTTCATCAAATAGGTGGCAAGCGCTCCCGTCACACCGCTGATGCGAGCAAGCTCTTCGCTGACAGCACCGTAATCACCGTCCCGGGGCGGATTGGCCAGCGCAGAGGTCAGCACGCCTGACGACGCCAGCAGCCGCGGCTGAAAGCTGAACTTGGCAAGTTCACCGCTCAGGTTTTCAACCACGAGCCGCAGTGTATTTGTGGTGCTCCGCCTGAGTTCATCGACAGCACTCAGGCGCGCCTGCTGCGCCGCTTCCCTCAGCGCGAGCAGCGACAGGATCGCGGCAACGATCAAGATCAGCGACCGAAGCTGGAATGAGGGCTTGCTAGCCATAGCCTTGCGCTCTCGTTGCCTGCCCCACCAGATTGCCTTCCCGCCTTAAACAAACCCGCCCGATCGCACTGATCCCACCGCGCTCGATGTCGCGATGCACGCCACTGCCGGCCTGCATCCGAAGGGCCACCAAAGGTTGCTTCGCGCCAGTCGGCATTGCAACGACTATCAGCGTCAACAGATTTTGCGATCAATCCTAAAGGATGCGACAAGGGTTGCTGCGCGAGTAATCGTATCCGCTCCCCCGGCAGCACCGGATTGGCGGCCGCATGGCGGCGGGTTCCCCGGCGCAACTTCAGCCGCTAACCAACCTTGACCGTCAAACAAGCCAATCCGAGCCGGTCAAAGCCACCATTGATGGTTCAATCGCTGCTGGAGCGCTGCGGTGCTTGGCCTTTGTGCCACTGAATGTTGAATGCAAGCAAACTCAGCAACGCGATCACACCGGCAAGCTTCGGCAGGTAGCCTCCGAAAAGTTGCGTTTCCGGCCAGAACAGCACCGATGCGATGACGAACAATAAAATCCGTTCCAGCCAGCCGATCGGCTCTTCCAGATGCCCCTGAAAAAAAGCGGACATGGCGTATAGGCCGAACATTGCAAAGACGAAGATCCGTGCCACCTCGAACGCCTCCCCGCCTATGAACGGAGTGTAGGCAAACAATACCGGCACGATGTAGAGCGCCTTACTCATCTTCCAGGCCGCAAGGCCCGTCGCCATCGGAGGGGTCTTGGCAATGGCCGCAGCGGTGAAGGCAGTCAGACAAACAGGCGGCGTAACATTGGAATCCTGGCTCAGCCAGAAAATGATCAGGTGTGCCGATAGCAGCGCAAAGGTGAGCTGCTCGGGCGAGATCATGCTCGTGCGCAGTGTATCGCGCAGTGCCAGCGGCACCTGACTGAGCAGCGCACTCGCAGCCTCAAAACTCATGGGCGCGCCCAGCGCGGCAACCTGATCGGGCACCACCAGGGACAACATGACCTTGGCTTCCTCCGTTACCGCACCGGTCGCAATAAGATCCAGCAGGTAGCCGTTCGCAATCAGGTTGTAGAGGGCGGGTGCCGACAGTGTGCCCAGCACGATATAGGCCGCAGTCACCGGCAGGCCCATGCCGAGTACAAGGGATGCCAACGCAATCAGCACGATAGCGATGAGGAGATTATCGCCGGCCCATTGCGTGATCATCAATGAGAAGGTGTTGCCCACTCCCGACATCGCCGTGACGTTCACGACTAACCCGATGGAACACAACAAGACCCCGGTCATGATCATGTTGCGGGCACCGAGCACCAGCGCATCCATGATCGCCATCGGACCCATCGGCATTCGCGTGAACCACGACGACACGATGATCGCGAGGATTGAGAGCCCGGCTGCATACGTCGGCGTAAACCCGTTCGCCAGCAAGGCCACCAACACACCGATGGGCAGAAGAAACGGCAAGCCGCCGTTTAGCATCAGCTCTTTGAAGCCCGGCGATTCATCGTCGGTTAGAGCAACACCGCTGCGTTTGGCCTCGATCCGCACGTAAAACGCTATCGAAGCAAAGAACAAAATCGCAGGCAGGATCGAGACGGAAATGATCGTGGTGTACGGGATCTGGGTATAGCTCGCCATTACGAACGCGCCAGCTCCCATGATGGGCGGCATCAACTGCCCACCCGTCGACGCGGACGCCTCGACAGCAGCAGCGAACTTTGGCGGGAAGCCCGCCCGCGACATCAGCGGGATCGTAATGACGCCGGTTGACGCCGTATTCGCTACGGCAGATCCCGAAATCGTTCCCGTGAGCCCCGACGCCAGAACGGCAACAAAGCCCGGCCCGCCTGTCAAACGGCCTGCAACGGCGCGCGCGAGATTAATGACGAAGTCACCGCCGCCTGAACGCAATAAGAACGCGCCGAACAAAATGAACATGAACACGAACGATGAGGAGATTGACGCAATCGACCCGAAGATACCGTCATCGCCGTAAATCGAACGGAATAGGATCGTCTCCCAGCTGAGCCCGGCAAACCGGAACACGCCGGAAATCTGATTACCCCACAGCCCGACATACGTGAGCGCGAGCACGATAAGAATGGGAACGATCAGCCCGGTCGTTCGACGCGTATACTCAAGCGCTCCGAGAATGACGATACCGCCGCAGATCCACTCGAGCGTCGACAACCGCACGCCGCGCGCATAAATCGCATCCTCGGCCGAAATCAGATAGAGCGCTGAAAGCGCGACGGCAGCCCCAAAACAGATATCAATGATG
The DNA here is from genome assembly GCA_964352165.1 of uncultured Hyphomicrobiaceae bacterium. Classification (GTDB taxonomy): domain Bacteria; phylum Pseudomonadota; class Alphaproteobacteria; order Rhizobiales; family Hyphomicrobiaceae; genus CAYGRH01. Next base: position 6,407 of record CAYGRH010000077.1, read on the forward strand.
CGAACGGGCAGAGGCGGTCCCGAGGCCCACTTCTTCGCAGGCGGGTAGACCAGCGCGCATAGGAATGCAAAGCCGGCAAAATGTATGGAGTTACGCCACAGCTCGGAGATAACGCCAAAAATATTGAAGTAGATATGGACCAGCGAGACAACGAGGCAGACTGCGATGATGAGCCGGTCAATGTACCATTCAGCGCCCTCAGGCTTGCCTTTGCCTGTATCTGAGGGACCTATGGCTGACTTTGCAAATTCGCTCATATCGCTGAAATCTCTCTCAATGTTCCAGCAATACTCTGGCGTCGTCCCGGCACCCGGCTCAAATCAGCCGAACCTCATTCCCGATCCAATCCGCCCTGCTGCAATTCTTCGATCATCGCACAGTTTTTGCCCAACAAACAAAGCCTGCCAACCCCTTCAACGCAACCAGCAATTCGCATTGGTCCGGATCTTGTGAGCCAGAACGCTGCAGGCACCGACAATACTTTCAGTATGAAAACCGAAACTGCCCCGGTCGATACATTCGGCATCGACCGGGGCAGCAGTTGGCTCAAAGCTGGTTGATGCCTTACTTCGCCATCAACTTGTCAGGGATCGCAATGCCAGCTTCTTTGAAGTAGCGCGCAGCACCCGGATGCAGCGGCATTGGAAGGCCGGCAATTGCCGATTTCAACGACATTTCGTTGGTCGCCTTGTGAATGCTCTGCAGGAACGGCAGGTTTTCAAAGATGGTTTTCGTGATCTTGTAGACGTGCTCTTCAGGAACATCCGCACGAACCGCCAGGAAGTTCGGCTGAGCAATCGTTTCTACGTCAGCTTCCTGACCCGGATAGGTACCTGCCTTGATCGTATAAGGCGTCCAGATCTCAAGTCCTCCGTCAGCCTTCGTGGCCATCTCCGGCGGGAAGCTGAGGAGTTTCACTTTGTCGCCCATGGCGGCAAACGCCTTGGTGATCGCACCTGTCGGCGGACCGGACGGTGCGCTCATGCCGCTGATCTGACCGTTCTGCAAGGCATCGGCACTTGGCCCATAACCGACGTAGACCAGTGAGTAATCCTTCTCAGCATCGATACCAAGGTTCTTCAAAAGTACCGTGTTGGAACCGATCGTGCCTGAGTTTTTCTTGCCCAGCGCCATGCTTGTACCCTTCAGGCCAGCCATATCGCTGATGGTTCCCGTCTTGGCCTTGTCGGACAGAACGAGAAACTGCTCAACGTTCGGCCAGAGCATAGAAATGGAACGCAGCTCCTTTTGCGGGCCTTCCGACTCGATCGGGCCTTTGCCCTGCCAAGCATAATAGCCGTACAGACCCTGAAGGATCGCAAATTGGGCTTCGTTTTCGCGCAGCAGCTTGACGTTCTCACCCGAGCCGGCCGAGTTGATCGCCGACATGCCGATCTTTTCCTTCGGCTGCAGCTTCACCTTCGTCAGCGTCGCCAAGGCAACCCCAACCGGATAGTAGGTGCCGCCCGTGCTTGCCGTTGCCAGGATGTAGTCGGCGCCCTCGGCTTTCGCCTGCCCCGTTGCCAAACCCGATGCCA
>CAYGRH010000077.1:8044-11722 GCA_964352165.1 uncultured Hyphomicrobiaceae bacterium
ACCAAAGCCGCTGCCGCGGCCACCGGAAATTTCAATCTCATTGATTGCTCCATCCCTAGTCTGTTGTGGTTATAGGTCGGCGCAGCAAATAAGTCCGGTGCACAGCCGATCCCTAGTTCAATCGCACACGGCAGTCCGCTTTGTCTTGACGCAATGCAGCAATAAGCTTGCGCACATCCAACAGCGAGGAGCGCCGTGCAGGCTAACCGTGAACACGAGCAAGTCAGGCTTCTGGCCTGACCCACGGCCAAGCTCAAATCCCAATCAAACTCACGCGAGCGCTCGCACTGGAAAAACCAGGACAACGCTTGTCATCAGATAATGTGCGCGACGACCCGATTGTTCAAGTTTTGCAGGTGCCTACAGTTTAGGCACGAATTGATCTGAACCGAAGGTCAGCCGCAAAATAGCGGGTCTCATTGCTCTAGCAGCCGCCGCCCAAGCCATACAATGGGTCGACGCAATGCTTCAAAGCAAATCAATTGTCATAGCGAACAGACACGCGCCCAAAAAACTGGAAGTCGTTCTGATCCGGCGTGATGTCGTTCAATGGCCGCGCGCCGGTCGCCTCGAGCGTCACGTAATCACCAATGAACCAGTTGACGCCAGCGCCGATGGCCGTCGCGTTAACCCTTTGAGGAAATGTCGAGAAGATCGCCCCGTGATCGATGAACGCGAACACATCCAGTCCCTGGACATACTGCCCGAGATCCTTGTGCAGTTCAGCACTCAGCAGATACCCGCTGTCACCGGCAATCGAGTTTGCCGGATAACCGCGAACCGTCGTCGGCCCGCCAATTTGGAACAACTGGCTGCCCGGCACGAGATCCTCAGGCGTATATTGCCAGCTTGCTTCGCCCGCCAATCGGAAACCCTCTGGCAGACCGAAGAGCAGCGAGCCCGTCCCTGAGGTGAGAGCGAACACACGTGGTTCATCGAGAACGACACTGCGCGAATGAACAACAGAAACGGCAGGCGCAAGTGACGCGAACACGCCATCTCCCGAGTAGGTGAAGCTAAGCCCTGTTGTCCCCTTGCGGGCGACGTCGTCGCTCACCAGAATATCGAAATACGTGCTGTCCGATCGCGCCAGCGACCCCGACACCGTCCCCTGGATCAGCCAGCGGTCATCGACATAGAAAGGATGAGTGGCAGTCAGAGCGCCCGATTGCGATTTGCCCGCGACGTCGAGATCCTGGAAAGGCCCGTCGATGATTTGGAACTGGCCGCGTGAATAGCTGATCCCAAGCCGCGTCCCATAGGTGCCGACAGGAAAGTTGTAGGACACATCACCGTTCGTGGTCTTGCGCGAGTTCGTGGCATAGATCGTCAGGCGATCATCGATGCCCAACAGACCATATCGCCGGTACAGCAAACCGCGCTGGAATTTGCCAGTCGTCTCCACGCCCTGGTTATCGAGGAAAACCTGGAACGTGTTCGTCGGCGGCTCGATCACAGCATATTGCAGGTCCGTGAGACCGAACGTGCTGCCGGGCTTCAACAGCGCACGAAGTTGCACGTCGTTGGTGCGGTTGAACCTGCTGATTTTCTTGGAAAGATCACGCGGATCAATGACAGTCCCTGGCACGACGGAAACGCGAGCATCCACGTAGGCCTTGGAAAGCGTGTTGGCGCCGACCAGATCGACATTGCCCAGCCGCCCCTCGGTCAGCTTGATCTTGACCTGACCGTCCTTGACCGTCTGCGGCGGCAAGGTGGCAACGGCCGTAATGATCCCGCGCTCGCCGTAGAGCTGATTGACGTTGGCCAGAATGTGTTGCAGGTCGGAAAAATCGATCTCGCGCCCGATAAATGGGGCGGCCGAGGCATCAAGCTCGCTTGGCGTCAGAAACTCGGAATGATCGAAAACCACGCCTTTGAGGACGAATTTCGGCCCGCCAGGTTCGCCCGGTGCCGCCGCCTCGCGCTCGGGCGCGCTGACGGTGGGGCCCTCTATCGGCTTACGGCGGCTGTCGAGCTGCCTTTGAAGGTCCTCAAATTGCTTACGGCTCTGCGATTCAAGCGCACCAGAGGAAACCCCCGGCGGCACGCCACCGGCAGGAAGCTGCGGGGCAGCAGCACCCTGCGCCAACGCATTACGCGGGCAGTGAAAAAAGAAGACTAAAGCGCACACCAAAACAAAAGCCGGCAAGCACAGTCGCAATCGACTGGACACCCCTAACGCCCCCTACCGTAAATCCCCAATATTACGCGGGACGCTAGCACGAGGTATTGTGATGCTCTATCGCTTGAGCCGTCAGTTCACATCGTTACCCACAGCTTAGTAGTTCACGGCAGGGCCGTTGCCCAAGGTATCAACAGGATTGTTGCTCAACGATAGATCGAGCCTGCTGAATGGCATCAGGCCGGCCAGCACATCCCAAAGCATAATCGGCTCAAGATTGTCCAAGGCAGGGTTTTCCTGCTCGTTGCGTTGCATCCGGATGAAGTTTCGCACCATGCTGGACCCCGTATAGAGATTGCCGTCACCGCGACCCGCCGCATAGTTGGTCACCGTCACACTCGAGAACGGACCGTAGTCAACGACGTAAGTGTCGGTGACCGTGCGCCGCCCGTTGACGCTGAGCCTGAAACCAAAGCCGGGCTGGAACAACTGCACGCCAGCCGTACCCGTGGGAACGCCGCTGCGGTTGTTCATCAGGATCGTTTCCTGCGCGGTCTTCAGCCAAAGCTGGCCGGGCACGCAGCCCCGGGCGAACGACACAATTCATGACGTCGTGACGAAGTTCGCATCGACGACGCCGAACTGATCGACGAGAATGCCATTCGGCGTGTCGACGGTCATTTCAAGCAACGTCGCAACGCCGCCGTCTGGCCCCGTGATATTGAGGCGGAGCGGGTTCGTGACACCCGGCGTCTGACGGACATTGACGAACATCTTGGTTGCCGCCATCGAAAGCCCGCGGGCCACTTCGATTCCGCCAATCCGGATGACGCCATGAGTGAACAAGTTTGCCTGCCACGCCTTGATCTGGCCAACGGTGAGGTTGCCACCCTTACCGGTATAAATCGTCAGAACGCGGCCTGCCGTCAGGTTGTTCGCCACGACATCCTTTGCCGAAACGAGCGTCATATTTTGGCCAGCGGTGCCGTCATCGACGAAGATGCCGTTGGCTTTGAGATAGACGTCGTTTCCAGCCGTGAACGAACCGCCGCGGATGGCGCCTTCGGCAATTCCAGTCAGGTCATGCCCGGCTGCCAACCTTGTGAAAACGGTATCAAGCTGGCTGTTGAACGTCAGGTCGTTGCCGGCATCCACCGTGCCAAGCGCAAGATCAGCCATCGTCGAGGACAACACGACATCGCCACCGGCGGTCGTCGTCACCAACTCGACCGTGTTCTTGGCTGACACATCGACGTGGCCGTTGGTGCCGGTCACCGAGTTGATTGCAACCCCACCCATCGGCGCACGAACCGTAACGTTCTGATCGGCAAGGACCGTGGTCCCCGTCACATCATCCGTGTTCGACGTCACGGCGATGCTTCCGCCGGTGCTCTCAAGGCTGTTAAAGGCCACCGACGTTTCGCCCGTCAGCGTCTGGTCGCCGCCAGAGGTCGTCATGCCGATGACAAGGTTCTGCATTGTGGAGACGATCTGCGTCCACGCGCCCGAAAGAACGCTTGTCAGATCGATCGTGTTCTTGGCAAGCACATCTA
>CAYGRH010000078.1:0-11509 GCA_964352165.1 uncultured Hyphomicrobiaceae bacterium
ATATTCGGACCCGGCGCAGACCAGCCGATCGATGCCGATGCCGTGTCCAAAGCCTTCGCGAAACTTGCTGCCGAAGTCGGCGAGAACCGCTCGCCTGAAGCTGTTGCAGACGGATTCATCCGCATCGCTGTTGAACACATGGCCGCGGCAATCAAGAAGATTTCGATTGAGCGCGGCTACGACGTCACGGGCTACACGCTCAACTGTTTCGGCGCAGCCGGCGGCCAGCACGCCTGCTAGATCGCCGACACACTCGGCATGGCGACGATCCTCATCCATCCACTATCCGGTCTCCTGTCGGCCTACGGCATGGGCCTCGCAGACCTCCGCGCCAGCCGCGAACAATCCGTCGAAATCCCCTTGAACGATGCGTCAATCCGCGAACTCGAAGACCTCGCCTGGCAGCTTGGCAACACAGTCACCGAGGAACTGCTCGACCAGGGCGTCGAGCATGACGGTATCGCACTGACAACGCGCGCGCACGTTCGCTACGACGGCAGCGACACCGCTTTCCCTGTCGAATTTGGCGAAGCACGCCACATGGTCGCCGACTTTGCTGCCGAGCACGCGCGCCGGTTCGGCTTCGTCTCGCCTGAAAAACAGGTGATGATCGCAGCCATCGAAGTTGAGGCGACCGGCGGCGGCGCAAGCCCCGGCGAACAAGCGTATGACCTGGGAGCTTCGTCCACGCCGACTTCCCAACCTGTCCGGTTCTTTTCTCAGGGCGAGTGGCAGGATGGGCAGACCGTCATCCGCGCCGACCTGAAGCCCGGCCATACAATCGACGGCCCCGCGCTGGTGATCGAACCGCATCAGACCGTTGTGGTGGAACCCGGCTGGGCGCTCAACGTCAACGCACTCAACCACCTCATCCTCACACGCCGCAAGCCTGTGCGACACAAGCGCATGGGGCGCGATGTCGACCCTGTCCTGCTCGAAGTATTCAATTCCGCCTTCATGGGCATCGCCGAACAAATGGGCGAAGCGCTTCGCCTGACAGCCCAGTCGGTCAACATCAAGGAGCGGCTGGACTTCTCCTGTGCGCTCTTTAACCGGCACGGCTCCCTGGTCGCCAACGCCCCGCATGTGCCCGTACATTTGGGATCGATGGACGCCTCCGTCGCAGCCGTGATTGCGTCATGCCGCAATGACATGCGTCCCGGCGACGTCTTCATGCTGAACGCGCCTTACAACGGCGGAACGCATCTTCCCGACATCACCGTCGTCACTCCCGTGTTCGATGACAGCGGAAGCGAAATTCTGTTCTACACGGCGAGCCGCGGGCATCACGAAGACATCGGCGGGCTGACCCCAGGTTCAATGACCCCGCTTGCAACAACCATCGAGGAAGAAGGCGTCGTCATCGATCCCTTTAAACTGGTCGAGGCAGGCCGCTTCCGCGAAGGCGAAACGCTGGCGCTTCTGACCTCCGCCCGCTACCCCGCCCGCCAGCCGCAGAAAAATATCGCGGACCTGAAAGCCCAGATCGCAGCCAACGCGAGGGGCGAAGCCGAGATCAGGAAAATGCTCGCCCACTTCGGCCGCGAGAGCGTCGAGGCCTACATGGGCCACATCCAGGACAATGCCGAGGAAAGCGTACGCCGCCTCATCGCAAAGCTCTCCGACGGCCACCACAAGCTCGAAACAGATACCGGCGCGGTTATCGAGGTACGCATCACCGTCGACCGCACGGCGCGCAGCGCGACCATAGACTTCACCGGCACATCGCCCGCACGCGCCGACAATTTCAACGCGCCCGAATCTATCGCGCGCGCAGCCGTGCTGTATGTGTTCCGCGTCATGGTCGACGAGCCAATCCCACTCAACGCAGGCTGCCTGAAACCGCTGTCGATCGTCATTCAGGACGGCTCTATGCTCAAGCCTGAGTATCCCGCAGCAGTGGTGGCAGGCAACGTCGAAACGAGCCAGGCGATAACGAACTGCCTGTTTGGCGCGCTTGGCGCACTTGGCTCTTCGCAAGGCACGATGAACAATCTGACGTTCGGCGACGAGACCCGGCAATATTACGAGACGATCTGTTCAGGCGCGCCCGCCGGGCCGGATTTCGATGGCGATGCCACGGTCCAGGTGCACATGACCAACACCCGGCTGACCGATCCCGAGATCCTGGAATTGCGCTATCCGGTAAAGCTGGAGGAATTCTCCATCCGCCGTGGCTCAGGCGGCAAGGGCCTGCACACGGCCGGTGACGGCACCCGCCGCATCATCAGGTTTTTATCGCCGGTGCGCGGGGCGATCCTGTCGTCATCTCGAACCGTGCCGCCCTTCGGCCTCGCTGGCGGCAGCCCAGGAGAAACCGGGTCAAATACGATCATCCGCGCTGATGGAACAATCGAAAAAATCGGTGGCTGCGGCGAATTTGAACTGGCTCCAGGTGACGCAATTGTCATATCAACCCCAACCGGCGGCGGAGTTGGCCCAGCACCACAGCCAAATCCCCCTGGTGAAAACGCGGCGCAAAAAGGCCAACCCATTGCTAGGGCTGGGATTTTCTGAAATCTCAACCGAGGAGACTTGATGGGCCATCCTGCCCGGTTCTAGTTGCGCCAGTGATGCTACTTACCGTCAGGTTAACGTTCGTCTTGACGTGGACTTTACCTTTCGGGGCCACACTGCGCCCTTGATGTCAAAACCGGCACCAATTGCCGCAAAACGATGCCGGACCGGCATACGAAGTTGAGTTTTAACGGCGGCCGCGACGCCTTGAAGTATCGGCGGCGCGCACACGGGGTCGAGCTTTGATCCAACCACGCCCCATCTTTTTTGTGCTGGGACTGATGCTGTGCACGATCGCTGCCGCGATGGTGCTTCCAGCCGTGGCCGATTTCGCAGACGACAACCCCGATGGGCGGGTGTTCATTTCATCTGCCGTTTTCACCTTCTTCATCGGCGGCCTGCTGGTGCTGGTGGCCTATGACGACCAGCCGGTCAATCTGGGCATTAAGGAAGGCTTCCTTCTCACCACCATCTGCTGGGTGACGTTGACCGCGTTTGCAGCCATCCCCTTTGCAGGCCTCGGCCTGTCTTACACGGACGCATATTTCGAGGCGATGTCGGGCCTGACCACGACAGGCTCAACCGTTCTGACAAAGCTCGACCAGTTGCCGCGCGGCCTGTTGCTGTGGCGCGCATTGCTGCAGGGCCTGGGCGGCCTCGGCATCATCGTCATGGCGATCATCATGCTGCCGTTCCTGCGCGTCGGCGGCATGCAGCTCTTTCAGATGGAGCACTCGGACCGTTCCGAAAAGGTCGTACCGCGAGCAGTCGAACTGACGCTTGCCATTGCCTCGATCTATATCGGCCTGACCGTCTTATGCATCATCGTCTACACCGCCCTCGGCATGAGCCTGTTCGATGCCATTTGCCACGGTCTGACAACCGTTTCGACGGCCGGCTTTTCAACACATGATGAAAGTTTCGGATTTTTCCGATCCGCGCCGCTCGAATGGGCCTGCATCGTTTTCATGTTGCTCGGCGCATTGCCTTTTGTCGTGTTCATCAAGGCTATACGGGGCAACAATTCCGCCCTGATCGAGGACAGCCAGGTTCGCGGCTTCATCTTGTTCGTCATTTCTATTTCGCTGATCATGACGTTCTGGCTGGCAGCCGTTCGCGGCCTTCCGTTTCTGGACGCGCTCCGCACCGCGACCTTCAACGTCACCTCGATTATTACAACAACCGGCTACGCCAGCACGGACTATACCCAGTGGGGCTCGTTCGCGGTCGGGCTGTTCTTCCTGTTGAAGTTCGTCGGCGGGTGTTCAGGGTCCACGAGCGGCGGCATCAAGATCTATCGCCTTCAAGTGATGGGCCTACTCACGCGCAGCCACTTCGTCCATCTGATGAGCCCGAACCGGGTTGTCACTCTTACCTACAATGGCCGCAGGCTTCCCCCTGACGTGCCGTTCTCAGTCGTCGCGTTCCTCGCCATCTACATGACCACGGTCGGCATCTTTACGTTGATTTTGTCGGGCATGGGCCTCGATCTCGTGACAGCGCTATCTGCCGCTGCCCAGGCCGTCGGCAATGTCGGCCCCGGACTTGGCGACTACATCGGCCCTGCGGGAAATTACTCGAGCCTGCCGCAGCCGGCCAAGTGGGTCCTGGCCTTCGCGATGATGTTGGGCCGCCTCGAACTCTTCACCGTCCTGGTGCTCTTCCGCATCGAGTTCTGGCGGAGCTAGCCCCACGCGACTTCAGGAAGCGTGGGCACCAAAAGAGCCCCACACGACTTCAAACCGTCAACACCGCGCAAGCGCGTGTTGAGCACGGAAGCGTGGGCCCAAAAGCCCCTCCCCACTTCACGCCACATCCCGCCATCCGTAGAGCCAGTCATAGCTGCCGATCAGACGCTCAGCCGGGACAAACGACATCGCCGCATTGCGAGCCACGGCCATCGCCCCATGCATGTGATAGATCTCACCATTGCGCTTAGACGCCGACTGAACACGAGCCGAGCGCGCACGACGAGCATTGCTATAAGAATGCAACGCAGCAGCGACATTGTCTGCCCCGGCGAGCAGGCGCGCAATCACTGCTGCATCCTCGATCGCCAGCACGCCGCCCTGCGCCAGAAACGGCAGCACGGGATGGGCCGCATCACCGAGCAGCGCCACTCTTCCGCGCGCAAAACTCATTGGCAGGGCCATTTCATGCAGCCCCCACTTGCGCCATTCAACGACTTGCGACACCGCCTCCGACAATACCGGAGCGAACGCACCCACCGCTTCTTGCGCCCACGCACCGGCCACCTGCGAACTCCAATCGCGACTGGCTGCCTGGTCGTTCGTTATAACCACCATCGCCAACGCGGCTCCCGCACGCACGGGATAGTGCACGACATGCGCATCGCGCGCGAGCCATATGGTCGTATCAGTAAGCGAGAGATCGGGCGGAAGGCGAGAGATGTCGAGCAGAGAGCGCGCAGCACTCTTGCCGCAAAATCGCGGGGCAGCCACTTCTCCGGCAACCGCTGCCCGCAAAGACGACCACAGGCCATCTGCAACAATCAGCGCGTCGCAAGAATACTCTTCGGCATTATCGAGGTGGACCGCCACGTCAACTTCGCGATCCTTGTACCTGCTAACCTGGACACCAAGCCGCAAGTCTACGAGCGGCTGTTCGAGGACAGCAATCTCGAGCGCTGCTTGCAGGTCTGCCCGATGCGCAACCCAGTACGGCGCGCCATGACGCTGCTCGATCCAGGAACCCAATGGCAGTCGAGCCAAGTGCTTGCCCGTTGGCCCGTCGCGCACAATCAACGAATGCGGCTTGCCGGCGCGGGCCTCCAGCAACTTATCGACACCGAGTTCGCGAAGAACCCTCATGCCATTCGGACCTATCTGAATACCGGCACCATCTTCGCTCAGCTGCGCCCGCCGCTCGAAAATCGTTACGCGAACACCGCGCTTGGCCAGCGCAAGGGCCGCAGTCAGTCCGCCGATCCCGGCACCAGCGATAGCGACCTGCATGACGCAGCTCCCCGCTCAAGGCAGATGAGTTGAAAAAGCACGAGGCGCGTAGCGCAAGAGACAAGCTCCGCCCTAGCCATTCAATCCGCAAATCTCCCCGCGACCTCAACCAGCCTCAGGGACAGAAGTCGGCGCGATCAGGCGGGAATGTCCTCAACAGACTTGACCAATGCACCTGCCGGCTCGCTTTCGTCCGCCTTCAACCGCGGATCATGCACATAAAGCGACGAGCAGTAGGGGCAAAGGATCTGATTGTCAGCGCCCATATCCAGATAGACATGCGGGTGATCGAACGGCGGACGCGCGCCCATGCATTGGAATTCCTTCACGCCAATGAAGATTTTTTCTACGCCCTGGTCGTTGGCGAGATAGGGCACGATCGTAGCCGCCATCCTTGTCGTCCTTTTGCTTATCCCGATTTCGCTGTCACGATAGCGACAGATGCATCGAAATGGTAGGCCAAGTCTTTGCGCCCTTTCGTCCAAGAGTTATGGCTGTAAACCAACCGGCGGCGGCTTGCTAAGATGGACGCTGTTCCCGGCACGAGACTGAACAAGAAGGCAATTCGCACATGCAGAAGTTCGATTCAGACGGCGTGGAGATCGCCTATTCCGACACGGCAGGCCCAGGGGCGGCAGCGGGATCAGAGGCAGGTGAGCCCATCTTGCTGATCCATGGATTTGCATCGAATACGAAGGTCAACTGGGCCAACACGAGTTGGATCGACACGCTGCAATCAGCCGGATACCGCGTCATCTCAATGGACAATCGCGGCCATGGCGAAAGCGAAAAGCTCTATGATCTCGACCTCTACGGCGGACCGATCATGGCCGAGGATGCGCGCCGTCTTCTGGACCATCTGGGCCTGAAGTCAGCCAACGTCATGGGCTACTCGATGGGCGCCAGGATTACAGCCTTCCTGACGATCAAACATCCCGACCGGGTGAAATCGGCGGTCTTCGGGGGCCTTGGCTATAATATGGTGCGCGGAATGGCAGGCACCGGCCCGATCGCCAACGCCCTGGAAGCCCCAAACCTGGAAGATGTCACGAACCCAACAGCGCGCACATTCCGGGCGTTCGCCGAGCAAACCGGCAGCGACTTGCGCGCCCTCGCCACCTGCATTCGATCCTCCCGTGACCCTATTACCGCTGAAGCGGTTGGAACGATCAAATGTCCGGTCCTGGTCGCAGTCGGCGAAACGGATGTCGTTGGCGGCAGTCCGATGGAGTTGGCCAAACTCATCCCGAATGGCCAGGCTCTGGTCATCACCGGTAAAGACCACATGAAAGCAGTCGGCGACGCCACCTACAAGGAAGGCGTGCTGAAGTTCCTGAGAAATATTTGAAGGAAACAACTGAAGGTAAGCAGAGGGCAGATCCTCGAAATAAAAAACGAGGAAAGGCCGAATACATCGGCCAAACAAGAGAGTAATGGGGCTCCGACCAGGCCGTTCTACGATCTCCAGAGACAAGCTTGGGGATTTGTCTACAGATCGGACACAGCAAACAGCCGGAGCCCTTACTCTTTACGCCACAACGCTACGCTTACAAACCAAGCCTCAGCGGAACCAGATACGCACACGCTACTTGCTTCTTCTTGGCTGCCTTAAAATTACCATAGGCCACGCAGGAGTCCAAAGGATGATCGCGACGGCAGTGCAAAACCTGTGGACATCTGACCAAGTCTCTTGCGCTTGAGACTTCCCCTGCTTCGCACCGCAGCAACGTCGCCACATTCGCTTCCCGCTTATTCTCACAATCACCTCAAGGTCGCCGACAAAGCGCCCCGAAAAATTTTCATCAAATGGTTTCAAGTCGAATGAAGCATTTCATGCGTGGTTAACGCGCGCGGAGTTACTTGTAGTAACCATGTCAAAGCGTAACCCGAGTTTGGTCCTAGTACTGTCGCTGCTTACTCTGCTCCTGATCCCAGGTTGCGGATCAAATTCCAGTTCTTCCACCGTCTCTTCTGGCCTTCCGACCTTTTTTAACAGCTCCGGCCCCATCAGAACCGAAGAAGAAAAAGCGTGCCTGGCATCTGGCCTGGTTCAGGAATCGAGCTTCGTGCGCAGCCGTTCAAGCCTCGGCGGCCCCAGTGTTTGCGGTGCCGTCTATCCATTTGAAATGTTGGCTGCCGACAACGGCCGGGTCGCACTTCGCCCCAAAGCAATGTTGCGATGCGCTATGGTGCCGGCCGTTGATAGTTGGGTGAGAGACCACGTCGTACCGGCATCCGTCCGATATCTGGGCTCGCCGGTCGTCGGCTTGAAGGTTGCTTCTTCTTACTCCTGCCGGACGCGCAATTCGAAACCCGGAGCAAAGCTGTCGGAACACGGGTTGGCCAACGCCCTTGACGTCGCCGCTTTCGACCTCGCTGACGGCCGCCGGATCACCGTCAAACGAGGCTGGAACCAGCCAAACGAAGAAGCGGGCTTCCTGCGCGCCGTCCACAAAGCCGCCTGCAGCCGCTTCACGACCGTTTTGGGCCCCGATGCCGACCGCTACCACCAGGATCATTTTCACCTGGACCTTGCGAGGCACAACAAGGCAAACACCTATCGGGTCTGCCGCTGATGAGCCCCGGCATCAAACCGGTGGCAAATTCCAATCTCGCTCAGTGCTGATTTGAGCTATGACAGCCAGATGAACTGGGATCCTGGCGGCAAAGGCCGCAAACGCAGCTATCACCACGGCAATCTTCGCGAAGCCCTCATCGACGCCGCCCTGCGCTTGATCAGCGAGAAAGGTCCGGGCGGGTTTTCGTTCGCCGAAGCCGCACGCGCAGCCGGCGTGAGCGCGGCCGCGCCTTATCGCCATTTCCGCGACCGCGACGCTCTGATGGCCGATGTGGCGTTGCGTGGCTTCCAGCAGTTCGCCATCGAGTTGGCGGCCGCCTGGGACAACGGCAAGCCGGCGCCACTCGAAGCCTTCAACCGCGTTGGCCGCGCCTACCTTGATTTCGCGCGGCGCGAACCAGCTCTTTATGCTTCGATGTTTGAGGCCGGTCTCGCCATCCCGGATTACCCGGAACTTGAAACGGTCTCACAAACAGCATTCAGCGTGCTTCGAGAAGCTTGCGAAAGCTTGGCCGCAACCCTTCCCCAGTCGAAACGCCCTCCCGCCCTCATGATGGCACTCCACATCTGGGCGCTATCACACGGTATCGCCTCGTTATTTGCCCGAGGCGATAGTGCACGCAGGCCGATCCCGATGCCGCCCGAAGACCTCTTAGAGGCAGCGGTATTGGTCTACCTCGAAGGTTTGGGGCTTTCAGAGCCGCAAGCCAAGTAGCCGCGACATATCAGCCGCAAAGCCGTGCCCCACCCTACGGCATCCAAGCAATTTCCATTCCGTTAGACCCCTCGTTTGGGGCGAAACGCACAATCAGCAGCGGCCGCGCGCAAATTTGCAATCTTCACAACATTCGATTAAGTTCCGCTCATCGTGTCGGAGCATCCGAGCGCACGACTCTGCCAATCGGCATGATAATCGACAAAATACTGTCACAATCCAAATCGCTTTGAACTGTGAAATCGCTACTTATGTTCAGCGAAGAGAGTCTGTCTTGGCCTCAAATACACAGAAATACTCGTCAGAAAATCGCTCGAATATCGATATATTCGGACTACAACTACATAACCCTGTCTTCTTTATTTCTGCGTTTTTGATCCTGACCTTTGTCATCCTCACGATCTCGTTTCAGTCCGAAGCAAAAGAGTTCTTTACCTGGTTGCGCCCGTGGATCACCAGCCGGTTCGACTGGGTATTCATGATCGCCGGCAACATCTTCGTTCTGTTTGCCTTGGCACTGATCGTCTCGCCCTGGGGCCGCATCAGGCTTGGCGGACCCGATGCCAAACCCGATTTCTCCTACTCCGGCTGGTTCGCGATGCTGTTTGCAGCAGGCATGGGCATCGGCCTGATTTTCTTCGGCGTGCTCGAACCGGTTTTCCATTTTCGCGAACCGCCCCTGGGCGTCGACGGCGAAGACCTCGAGGCCGCCCGCTCTGTCGCCATCGCTGCAACGATCTTCCACTGGGGCCTGCACCCTTGGGCCATTTACGGCATCGTCGCGCTTTCGCTGGCGTTTGCCCACTACAACCTCGGGCTGCCTCTAACGATCCGCTCCGCTTTCAAGCCGCTGATCGGCGACGCCATCAATGGCTGGGCTGGCGACGTGATCGATGTGCTGGCCGTGCTGGCAACCCTCTTCGGCCTGGCAACGTCATTGGGGCTTGGCGCCGAACAGGTCGCAGCCGGACTGAACTATCTGTTTGCGATGCCAGTTACTGCCACGACCAAGGTCCTGCTCATCAGCGCAATCACTGCGATGGCCCTTGTCTCCGTAGTTGCCGGGCTGGAAGCCGGCGTCAAACGGCTGAGCGAACTGAACATGGTCGTCGCCATCTTGCTGCTGGCGTTTGTCATAGCCATTGGCCCGACACTCGCCATCCTGTCCGGCTTCTTCACCAACCTGTCCAGTTACGCCTACTACCTGCCAGCCCTGAGCAACTGGATCGGCAGGCCTGATACTGAATTCATGCACGGCTGGACAACATTCTACTGGGCGTGGTGGATCGCCTGGTCACCATTCGTGGGGCTGTTCATCGCCCGCGTGTCTCGCGGCCGCACGGTCCGCGAATTCATCATCTGCGTGTTGATCATTCCCACGCTCGCCAGCGTCCTTTGGATGACGGCGATGGGCGAAACGGCAATCAGCCAGTTCGTGGACGATGGCTATGCCGGCGTCGTCGGCACCATCACCAACTGGCAGCCAGAACTATCACTTTTCAAGATGCTCGATCCCCTCCCCTTCGGTGCGGTCACGTCCTTCGTCGCCATCGTTCTGATCGTTGTGTTCTTCGTCACATCATCGGATTCAGCATCACTTGTGATCGACACAATCACTTCGGGCGGCAATCCCGATCCCCCGACCGCCCAGCGCGTTTTCTGGGCCATCACCGAGGGCCTCGTCGCAATTGCGCTGCTGCTCGGAGGCGGTCTTGCCGCTCTGCAGGCGGCATCGATTTCGATGGGACTGCCATTCGCATTCGTACTCATCGCCATGTGCCTAAGCCTGGCGATCGGTCTCAACGCTGAACAACTCAAAACCCGCCCGAAGGGGCAATCCAAACCGGATTAGCGCCCTTCGAAACATTCCGCTCTCGCGGCCTATCCGGAAAACTTCGGACGGGTCCGAAAACAAACGTCTCTAACCACATGCGAGGCCAACATGGAAAAAACCGCAATGAACGACGACCTCACCGCAACGCGACAGAGCTACGGCAAGGAACCACTGAAGGTTCGCGACACCAGCCAGTACCGCGCCGAATACGTCAAAACGTTCGTCGAAAAATGGGACGAACTGATCGACTGGGATGCGCGTGCGGAAAGCGAGGGCCAGTTCTTCATCGATGTCCTGAAATCTCGCGGCAAGGAAAAAGTCCTCGATGTCGCAACCGGCACCGGCTTCCACTCCGTGCAACTCGTCAAGGCCGGGTTTGACGTCACAAGCGCCGACGGCAGCGCCGCGATGCTGTCAAAGGCCTTCGACAACGGGACCAACCACAAGCTCATCTTAAAGACAGTGCAGGCCGACTGGCGCTGGCTGAACCGCGATGTCCACGGCAAGTATGACGCGATCATCTGCCTGGGCAATTCCTTCACCCACCTGTTCGATGAAGCCGACCGCAGGCGCGCGCTCGCGGAATTCTACGCCGCCCTCAAGCACGACGGCATCCTGATCATCGACCAGCGCAACTACGACGTCATCCTGGACGAAGGCTTTTCTTCAAAGCACCAATACTACTATTGCGGTGAACAGGTGCTGGCCGAGCCCGAGCACGTCGACCCAGGCCTTGCCCGCTTCCGCTACGTCTTCCCCGACAAGTCCGAATACAAACTGAACATGTTCCCGCTGCGCAAGAACTACATGCGCAAGCTTCTTGGCGAAGCCGGTTTCCAGAAGATCCACACCTATGGCGACTTCCAGGAGACCTTCCAGGAATCCGAGCC
>CAYGRH010000079.1:0-11381 GCA_964352165.1 uncultured Hyphomicrobiaceae bacterium
TGATTCACGCTTTCGATCGATGCCCAAACGGCTTCGATCTCAAACGATCAGGCTCTAACGGGCGGGAGTCCCAGTTTGGGTGCACCCGCCCTTACTGATCCACGCGAGCGCGGACAGCGTGGATCAGAACTTGAAGTTCAAGCCTGTCCGAATGACGTCGACCTTGTTATCGAAGTAGAACGTTTCGCGGTTTTCGCTCAGGCCGTCGTACCTGCCAAAATCCATGTGCAGATATTCTATCTTGCCGGTTACTCCCGGCAGGAAGGCGTGCTCAATGCCGCCACCGACGACCCAGCCGGAGCGGAGATCGCGGTTCTCGGCAGTCTGACCCGCGGCGTCGCCGTAACCCACCTCATCGACCTCCATGAATGCCCAACCGCCCGTGCCGTAGATCAACGTGCGATCGAAATAGACGCCGGCGCGGCCGCGAACAGTTCCCCAAAGCGCACCGAACTGCGACTTCCAAACGTGACCGTCGAAGATTTCCTTATCGTCGGCTGCCAGATCCATGATGCCGATGTCGCCTTCCGCACCGATCAGAAAACCGGGTGCGGGGACGAAATTGTAGCCGAGTGAGATGGCCCCCATGCCTCCTTCAAGATCCTGTTCGGCCAGGCCGTGATTGGCGTTGCGGTCATAGTTGTGTTCGGATTGCCCCCAGCCGTATCCGAGACTTGCCCCCCAATACATGCCCTGCCAGATCGGCGAAGGCGGAATGTAGGTCTCTTCCTCGTTTGCGGGTGGGATATATCCCTTGCCACCAAGGTCGGCGGCAATGGCCGGCATGGAGACGGCGCAGACCGCAATCAAAGTCGAAGTTATCGTGACGTACTTAAGCATTCTTGGCGCTCCAAGTTCGAGCGCGGCCTGCGTGCCCTGCAGACGCGCGCGCTCTCGTTTCGAAGCACCTCCCCCGGTCAGTTACCGTTCGTAACCGCCATGCCCCAAGAGCGGTATCGATGTGGCGGAAGGATGGACGGATTGCGGCAAGTCTTGAATTTTACCAATTGAAACAATTGGTTATATTGCCTCTTCGTTCTCTAAATGAGGATAACGTTCACGCAAGCGGACACGCCGCTGGCTGTGACCTGCGTTACGATCCAACGCTTGCGGAGGGGACGACGAAACGTCTGGGGTCAGCCGGACCAAACAGCGGACCGATTTTGGCGCGCTCTCATCTCGCGGCGTGGATGGCTGACGACAAAGGCAACCCGTGATCAGAACATCGCGACGTGGACGCGGTCCGGCGGGTTATGCCCGTCCATGAAGGTCTTGATGTTGATGATGACCTTTTCGCCCATATCAACGCGGCCCTCGATGGTTGCTGAACCCATGTGAGGAAGTGCCACCACGCTTTTTGAAGCGAGCAGCTTCGGGTTGACGGCAGGCTCATGCTCGAACACGTCGAGGCCTGCTCCAGCGATGGCTTCGGCTTCGATCAGTCGTGCCAATTCGTTTTCGTCGATGACTTCGCCGCGCGCAGTGTTGACGACGTAGGCCGTGGGCTTGAGCAGCTTAAGGCGACGGGCAGACAGCAGGTGGTAGGTTGCTGGTGTGTGTGGGCAGTTCACGGACACGATGTCCATGCGGGCCAGCATCTGATCCAGGCTATCCCAGTACGTCGCGTCGAATTCCTGCTCGAGTTCTTCGGGTAATTGGCGACGGTTGTGGTAATGGATCTGGAGGCCGAATGCCTTTGCGCGGCGGGCCACGGCCTGTCCGATCCTGCCCATTCCGATGATACCAAGCCGCTTGCCGAAAATGCGATGTCCCAGCATCCAGGTTGGCGACCAGCCGGTCCAATTCGCATCCGGCGATTTCAGGTAGCTCGTGGCTTCGGCCAAACGGCGCGGCACGGCGAGGATCAGAGCCATAGTCATGTCGGCTGTATCTTCGGTGAGCACGCCGGGCGTGTTGGTCACGATGATGCCGCGATTGCGCGCGGTATCCAGATCGATGTTGTCGACGCCCGTGCCGAAGTTGGCAATCATCCGCAACTGCTCGCCAGCCTGCGCGATGATGCCGCGATCGATCTTGTCGGTCACGGTCGGGACAAGAACGTCGGCAGTTTTCATCGCCTCGACCAACTGCGCAGGTGTCATCGGTACGTCATCGACATTCAAGCGCGCATCAAAAAGTTCCCGCATCCGCGTTTCGACAACATCGGGGAGTTTGCGCGTTACGATAACGACAGGCTTCTTCTGACTGTTTGGCATCTTGATCTTTGGATTTGAAAGTAGATTGCGGGGCGATGAAGTTATGCGTGATCTGGACGAGACATTCAACGAATGACGGCGGCCAGCCGTTGAGGGCGGGCAATGAGGACGACTGCCGTGCGCTCGAAACGTGTGTATCAGATGGTCATTGCGATGACAAAGCGCTGCGTATACTCCGGCTGCGACCGCGGATCGTGCCACCGCGGAGCAGCCGCGCAACGGGCAATACGCGGGCAGAGCCGTAACTTTGGAGGGAAGACAGACTTGAAGCGATTATTTTGTGCCGGTCCGACGTCCCTTCCAGTGAGCACCATATTCATTGGGGCGGTATTGGCAGTTTTCGCATGTGCCTTCCTGACAGGTCTGGCAACGCCTAGCCTCGCCCAGGCGAATTCGGCTGAAACACGCGGCACGGCCACCGGGTTGCCGCTGCCACGCTTTGTTAGCCTCAAGGCAAGCCGGGTTAATCTGCGCAAAGGCCCGGGAGTTGAATATCCGACCGCGTGGGTGTTCCGGCAAGCCGGGCTGCCGGTTGAAGTGGTCCGCGAGTATGAAATCTGGCGAGAAGTCCGCGATGCCGAGGGAACAACCGGCTGGGTCATCCGATCGCTGCTATCGGCGCGGCGAACCGCCCAGATATTGCCGTGGGAAGTCAAAGCCGACAAACCCAGACCAAGGGTTGAAATTCGCTCGGGACAACGGTCGACTTCGTCGCCCGTGGCCATCGTGGAAGCCGGAGTGGTCGCAGACGTTCACGACTGCGACGGGACATGGTGTCATGTCGGAGTTGCGGCCTATCAGGGCTACGTCGAGCAGAAAAAGCTGTGGGGCGTTTATACCGGCGAGGTCGTACGCTAGAGCGTTACTGACCCAGGTGGAGACACAAAGAGAGGTTGCGACTGCGATTCTCAAGTCGTTGTTTGCGAAACTGATTCAAGCTTTAGATTGAAGCGTTTCACTTCAATCTCAAACGCTCAAGCCTTGACCAGTCGTACCACCACGTCGATGTGCGAAATCTTCATGCCCTCGGGCGGTTCGGGCAAACCGTCGACGCGGATCTGGTCGGATGGAATATCCATCAATTCGCCGTCCGGCTCGAGGAAGTAATGATTGTGGTTGGACGTATTGGTATCGAAGTACGTTTTTGACCCGTCGATTGCCAGTTCGCGCAAAAGTCCAGCACGGCGGAACTGATGCAGCGTGTTGTAGACGGTCGCCAAGGAGACGTTTTCCCCGTTGCTTTCTGCTTCAGCGTGCAACAACTCGGCCGTGACGTGCCGATCCCCGCTACCGAACAACAAGTGACCGAGCGCCGTACGCTGGCGCGTCGGCCGCAATCCGGCTTGCCGAAGAAGGTCAGCTATATGGATTTCCGAAGGTGTGTCCATCGACGTGTTGTGTGTCCATATTCAAAAAAGCGCGCCTTTACCGAATGGCGACCCTCAACATGAAAATCGTCCTATCATTCAAGGCGTTGACAGGCGGCGGCGACCTGGGCTGCCCCTCCGGAAAACGGGTTTTCGGCAGGGCGTTTTATTCAAGCAAACCGACAATTCCGGCGCGGAAGCCGAGTTTTTCGGTCACGTCAATATAATCGCCTCGCCGGACACCTGCAACCTTCGCTTCCTAAAGCTCTGACCAATGTCGTGATGCGCCTTGCAGTCGGCCTGGATGGTGCGCGACGGTGTTTAGGTTATGCGCTGCAAATCCCCGGTTTTGCTGGCGTCAAATGAGCATCGAGAATTCCGTAACGGCGCCCGTTGACTTCGGGGCTCGGTACCAGCAACCGGCAACCGGCTAAATGCCTGTCCCGAAACCGTGTTCTGCAATTGGCTGCACAGAGCTGGCGCATCCACCGATATGGCCGGTGCGACCGTCATTGCTTAAAGGCGCGAGTTGCCACGCTGGAGTGGCGAAGTGGAAACGGCGTGCTCCGAACCCCCGTGACGTGACGACGCTGACGCTCATCTTGCAATTTGGGGGACTATTCGAGCTTAGGCCGTTGATCTTTCGATGATTGGATGATTGTGATACCAACCCTGCGGTCCATGACGACAACCGAACGGCGGTTGCGCGCATGGACGGCGGATAGTTCATCAATTCATGCCGGGGGAACGGTCGGAACAAATGGCGGAGCAGCGGTCGAGCTATGATTTCGAGGAATTGCTGGCCTGCGGGCGGGGCGAGCTTTTCGGTGCCGGTAATGCGCAGCTTCCGCTGCCGCCAATGCTGATGTTCGATAAGATCACGACCATCACCGAGGACGGAGGCGCCTACGGCAAAGGTCAGGTGGTTGCCGAACTTGCCGTGAAAGGCAACGAGCGGCTGGACTGGTTCTTTGATTGTCATTTCCATGGCGATCCCGTGATGCCGGGCTGCCTTGGACTTGATGCGCTGTGGCAGCTCACCGGGTTTTATCTTGGCTGGCTGGGCGCACCCGGGCGGGGCCGCGCACTGGGCGTGGGTGAAGTGAAATTCACCGGAATGGTGGTCCCTACGGTCGAGCGGTTGGAGTATATTGTCGATCTGAAGCGCGTCATCTTGCGGAAATTGAAGCTCGGCATAGGCGACGGTACTCTCAAAGCTGACGGCGAGACGATCTATACGGCAACAGATCTACGCGTCGGATTGTTTGAGACAGAACCGGCGCCCAAGGCTGGCTGACGGTTGTCATTTGCTACGCCGATCATTGCGGGGCCATCGATTGACTGGCCCGCCTTTGACATCGGATGACGCTGATGAATTACGGGGCGGCTACGTTATGGCGCTTCGAGAAGGGGTTTTATGATGAGACGCGTCGTCGTCACCGGGATGGGGATCGTCTCCTCAATCGGAAACAACCAGCAAGACGTGGTTGCTTCTCTCCGAGAGGCGAAGTCCGGGATCGTGCGTGCTGACAAGTACGCTGAACTCGGTTTCCGCTGCCATGTTCATGGCGCACCCGATATCGATTGGAAGGCCATTGTGCCGCGCAAGCCTAAGCGCTTCATGGAAGAAGGCGTGGGCTGGAACTACTGCGCGATGGACCAGGCGATTACAGATGCGGGGCTGGAGCGTGACGATATCGTCAACGAGCGCACCGGGATCATCATGGGCTCGGGCGGGCCTTCGACCTATGCCATCGTCAAGGCCGCGCATACGACTGAGGAAAAAGGTCCCAAGAAGGTCGGGCCTTTCGAGGTTCCAAAGGCCATGTGCTCGGGACCGTCGGCGGCCCTTGCCACGAGCTTTGAGATCAAGGGCGTCAATTATTCCATATCGTCGGCCTGCTCTACGTCTGCGCACTGCATCGGCAATGCCGCCGAACTCATCCAGTGGGGCAAGCAGGACATCATCTTTGCCGGCGGGTGCGAAGAACTGCATTGGACGCTGTCGGTGTTGTTTGATTCGATGGGCGCAATGTCCTCGAACTTCAACGACACGCCTGCGCGCTCCAGCCGCGCCTATGACAAAGATCGCGACGGCTTCGTGATTGCAGGCGGTGCCGGCGTGCTCGTTTTGGAAGAGCTTGAGCACGCGAAAGCGCGCGGCGCCAAGATCTACGGCGAAGTCGCCGGATACGGTGCCACGTCTGACGGTTTCGACATGGTCGCGCCATCGGGAGAAGGTGCGGTTCGCTGCATGCAGCTTGCTATGCGCGGCCTCGATGACAAGGGCCTTGGCTGCGATATCGACTATATCAATCCACACGCCACAGCGACGCCTGTCGGCGACGAACGTGAGATCGTCGCGATCCGTGAAGTTTTCGGCGACGCTGTTCCCCACATTGCAGCGACCAAATCTTTAACGGGGCATTCTCTAGGTGCAATCGGCGTCCAGGAAGCGATCTTCTCACTATTGATGATGCAGAACGATTTCGTCTGCGAAAGCGCCAATATCGATGAGATCGACCCCGCCTTCGCGGACATGCCGATCGTGCGCAAGCGCATCGACAACGCAGGGCTTAACTGTGTCATGTCGAATAGCTTCGGTTTCGGCGGGACAAATGCGACTTTGATATTTCGCCGCCTAGATGGTTAACACGCCGTTGGTTCGCGGCGTGGGCAGGGCATTCGCCCTGGGCATTATCCGACCAATCATGATCGCCGTTCGCGATCGAGTGCCGGATTTGCTCTAGGCATCGGGACCGAACGGAATGAGACATTTCAACCCCAGCTGCGGCTGGTTCGAAACAAATGCGCGCTCGCCTGCTGCAGGGGATTCGGGTGCTGGAACAGGGGCTCCCATGGCCGAAACCGATATTGCACAACCAGGTCCTCTGATGGCTGGGAAACGCGGCCTGATAATGGGCGTCGCCAACGACCGTTCCATCGCCTGGGGTATCGCGCGGGTGCTCGCCGGGCAGGGCGCGAAACTGGCATTCACCTATCAAGGTGAAGCCTTCGGCCGCCGTGCGGTTCCACTTGCTGAATCGGTGGGCTCCGAGATCATTGTGCCGTGCGACGTGGGCGACCTTGCAAGCGTCGACAACGTCTTCAAAGAAATCGAGAAAACCTGGGGCGGGCTTGATTTCGTCGTTCATGCCTTGGCCTTTTCCGACCGCCGCGAACTGGCAGGCCGGTATGCCGATACGTCGCGTGAGAACTTCACCAACACCATGGTGATCTCATGTTTCTCCTTCACCGAGATTGCCAAGCGTGCTGCCGATCTGATGCCGAATGGCGGGTCGATGCTGACCCTCACCTACGGCGGTTCAACCCGATGGGTGCCGTCGTATAACGTGATGGGTGTGGCCAAGGCCGCGCTAGAGGCCTCAGTTCGTTATCTTGCAGCCGACCTTGGGCCGAAGAACATCCGTGTCAACGCTTTGTCTGCCGGACCGATGCGCACGCTTGCGGGTGCCGGGGTCTCGGATGCGCGGGTCATTTTCAATTATCAGCGCGATCATTCGCCTTTGCGCCGCACGCCTTCGCTCGATGAAGTGGGCGGCTCCGCGTTGTACCTGCTGTCGGATATGGGAAGTGCCGTGACGGGTGATGTTCATTTCGTCGACTGCGGTTACAGCATGGTCGCGATGCCAACTTTGGAAGTGCTAAAGGCGCAGGAAGCCGGCGGTTCGGGCGAGTAATTGCGCACGCTTTGCAGGCGGCTGAGTAAAGCCTATTGACGGCTCCCAGGGTTGGGCGCACACAACGCGGCCATGATCGGTATTTTTGACTCCGGCCTCGGCGGCCTCACCGTGTTGCGCGCACTTCGCGCCCGCTTCCCGGATGTTCCCTTCATCTACCTCGGCGACCATGCCAACGTGCCTTATGGCAACCGGGGCTCGGAAGAGGTCATCGAACTCACGCGCCGCGGTGTCGAAGCGCTGTTTGAGCGCGGGGCTAGCCTCGTTGTGTTGGGCTGCAATACGGCGACGGCGGTTGCTGCACGCCGGCTGCAGCAGAACTGGCTTCCCGGAACGGGTTGGACCGGGCGCAATGTGCTCGGCATCGTCGCACCGACGGTTGAAGCAGCGACGCAGACGCCTTGGGCAGTTGCGACTCCGCAATACCCTCAGAAATACAATACAGATCTGATCGCCGTGTTCGGAACAACGCGCACCATAACGTCGGGTGTCTACGCGGAGGAAATCCGCAAGCGTTGTCCGCGCGTGCAGGTCGTGCAGCAGATTTGCGCCAACCTTGCTGGCGCGATCGAGGATGAGGCCTCGATGAGCGAGCTTGACGGGCTGGTGCGCGAAGGTGTCGGGCTGATGATGGCTCAAGCCGACGGGGTGGCTCCACATCGTGCGATACTAGGCTGCACGCATTTCCCTCTCGTGGAGGATCTTTTCAAGACGCATTTGCCAACCTCAACGCGTTTACTCTCGCAACCTGAAATCGTTTGCGACAGCCTTGAGGATTATCTTGCGCGACGGCCGCATTATCTTGATTGCGGAAACCATTCGGAGGCCGGACTCGTTATGCTTACTACAGGAGACGCTGGTGAGATCAGTGCACGGGCAAACGTCTTCTGGCAAAACGCGCCGGCGTTTACCCATGTCACGGTGCGGTGAAGGCATGCCGGACGAAACCTGCGAGGAAACTGGTTCGGAAACTGGCTGGCTGAAATGAAAGTCGTCGAGACGGGCAATACGCATAATGAACGGGTGATCGATCCCGTCTGTGGAATGAGCGTTGATCCCCAAGCGGGAAAGCCTTCGTTCACGCACGACGGCACGACGTTCCACTTCTGCCATAAGGGCTGCCGGGACAAGTTCGCCGCCGACCCGAGCCTCTATCTCGATGTCGAAAAGCGGCAGGCTGCCGAGGCGGAAAAGGCTTCCCATAGACGCTCGCTTCCCAGTGGCACGATCTACGGCTGTCCTATGTGTCCCGGTCAGGAGCAAGAGGGCCCCGGCGTTTGCTCAAGCTGCGGCATGGCGCTCGAACCGTTCGGGCCAGTGACTGGCGAAGATGCGGAAAACCCGGAATACGCGGACTTCAAGCGGCGCTTGTGGCTTGCTGCAGCCTGCACGCTTCCTCTTGTCATCATCGCCATGGGCGGTCACATCGGGCTGCCGATCAAGAGCTGGCTTGGGGCGTGGACCTCGCAGATTGTTGAACTGCTGCTTTGCGTGCCGGTGGTCTTCTGGGCGGGGCGGCCGTTCTTCGAGCGCGGATGGGCGTCCATCGTCAATCGCCGGCCCAACATGTGGACCTTGATCTCGCTGGGCGTAGGCACGGCTTTTATCTACTCGCTTATTGCCACGCTGTTTCCCGGCCTGTTTCCAGCCGAACTCGTTGGCAGCGACGGGGTGGCCGGCGTCTACTATGAAGCTGCAGCCGTCATCATAACGCTGGTTCTGGCCGGACAACTTCTTGAGCTTCGGGCGCGGGAGAAGACCAGCGGCGCCATCAAGGCGCTTATTGATCTTGCACCGAAGACGGCTACGCGACTTGGAAAAGACGGGTCCGAAACGTCGGTTCCGGTTTCCGAACTTTCCGTGGGCGACCGGTTGCGCGTGCGCCCCGGCGAAAACGTTCCGACAGACGGCATCATCACGGAAGGCAGCTCCAGCATCAACGAATCCATGATCTCGGGCGAAGCCATGCCAGTCGACAAGACTAAGGGCGGTCAGGTCATCGGCGGCACGCTCAATTCGACCGGGCAATTCGTCATGGAGGTTGAGCGGGTCGGATCGGAAACCGTGCTGTCGAAAATCGTAGACCTCGTTTCGCAGGCCCAACGCAGCCGCGCGCCGTTACAGAAACTTGCCGATAGGGCTGCGGGATATTTTGTTCCCGGCGTGATTGCCATCGCCGTTCTCGCCTTCTTCGTCTGGTTGATGGTGGGGCCTGAACCGCGGCTTACGTACGCGATCATCGCGGCCGTTTCGGTTCTGATCATTGCCTGTCCGTGCGCGCTCGGACTAGCCACGCCGATGTCTGTGATGGTGGCCGCCGGCCGCGGCGCGCGCGAAGGCGTTCTGGTGAAGTCAGCCGAGGCGCTGGAGGCGTTGGCTGGGATCGACACTCTGGTGCTCGACAAGACCGGCACGCTGACAGTGGGCGAGCCGAAGCTTACCGACGTGATCGGTTACGAAGGGTTCGCGGAGGCAAATCTTCTGGCGCTTGCGGCAAGCGCCGAGGTCGGCAGTGAGCATCCGGTCGGGCGAGCGATTGTGGCGGGAGCCCGCCGCCGCGGCTTGAAACTCCTTGATGCCGAAAACTTCAAGGCGAGTGTCGGTCGCGGCATCAGTGCCACCGTCGATGGCCGGCACGTTCAGGCCGGCAACCTCTCGATGCTCAAAGCGGCGCAGATCAATGGCGCGGATGTTTCAGGATTTGCCTGGTTTGAACGGCACATTCGCGAACTGGGCGAAAGCGGCAGGACAGCAATCGCGATTAGCGTCGATGGGCAGCCTGCCGGGGTGATCGGCGTGGCCGACACGATCAAGGACGGAGCAGCGCGAGCGCTGGCGGAGCTGCGTTCGCGCGGCCTCGACATCGTGATGGCGACGGGGGACGGGCCTGGGGCGGCACAAACCATCGCCAAGGAACTTGGTATTTTTACCGTTCACTCGGAAGTTTCGCCGGAAGAAAAATCCCGCATCATTTCCGAGCTCAAACCGCGCGGGCGACGGGTTGGCTTTGCCGGCGATGGCATCAACGATGCCCCCGCTCTGGCCACCGCGGATGCCGGGATCGCCATGGGAACGGGGGCAGATGTTGCAATTGAAAGCGCCGGGATTACGCTGTTGAAGGGCGATCTGGCCGGGCTTGTGCGCGCTCACGGGCTGGCTCTTGCGACGGTTTCCAACATCAAATGGAACTTGGCGTTTGCCTTTGGCTATAACGGCGCATTGATCCCGGTGGCTGCAGGCGTTCTCTACCCCGTCTTCGGACTTCTGCTGTCGCCGATGCTGGCAGCGGCCGCAATGAGCGCCTCGTCGCTGTGCGTCATCCTTAACGCCTTGAAACTCAACTCTGTAAGCATTGACGGCAGGAACTAGCCGTTCATGCGATTGCTTCAAACAGAGCCACCGATCGCGATCAGATGCATTTTGCGAACCTAACCATAGAATTCATTGAAATACTTCGATAGTTGCAGGCCCGCGCGTCCTGTGGCACCCCTATAGTACGGGGCAGGCGGAGCGTTGCCGGCTCAGTACCGGGCCGCCGCGCTATCTTCGCAGAGCCAGCAGGCAGATGACATCGTGGCCTCCTGACCATTGGAAGCGCGGCCGATCGGCCATTTTCGCATCCCCTATTCCACAAAACGGGCGGGGGAAATCTTGCAGGGGATTTTTTTCATGACCGCAGATATCAAATTCGCGCGCATTTCGCGGGCATGGCTGCGCAGCGCGGGCTTGGCGACGACGGCTGGAGCAATGCTGGCTTTGTCTCAGGTTCCGGCGTTTGCCGAGGCCGACCTTGTCATCAACGTCCAGGATTCGGTTGTTCAGGCTGGGAGCTGCGAAACCAGCTCGCCACTTGCAACCGGACGCATCGCAATCAAGAACCAGGGGAATGACACCGCCTCGCTCGGCGTGACACAGAGGTTCACCCGCTCGATGCTGGCCGTCTATGTCCCCGAGAACATCGATTTGATCGACAAGCGCACGGAGCGCGAAAAGCTTGATCCCTACGATCAGGAGGGCGTCGAGTTCGAGGTGGGCGTCGGTGACGTGAAAAAGGGGCGCAGCTTCGGCGTTCCTTCCAATGTTTCCATCATCGGGGC